>JAQVCQ010000080.1 GCA_028689715.1 Lachnospiraceae bacterium | reverse complement strand
AGCTTATTAAAGGGGAACCGGACGCTTCTTCATTCCCTTCAGGCGGACTTCGCGCGACATTTGAAGCCAGAGGATATACAGCATGGGATATTACATCACCAGCATTTATTAAAGAAGCAGCTACAGGCCCGATTCTTTGCATCCCAACAGCTTTCTGCTCTTATAAAGGAGAAGCACTTGATAAAAAGACGCCACTCTTAAGATCCATGGAAGCATTGAGCACACAGGCACTTCGTATCGTAAGATTATTTGGCAATACGACTGCAACAAAAGTTACGGCATCTGTAGGTGCAGAACAGGAATACTTCCTTGTTGACAGTGCGAAGGCACTTTTACGTGAAGATATTTTATTTGCTGGAAGAACATTATTCGGTGCATCAGCACCAAAAGGTCAGGAACTTGAAGATCATTACTTTGGTGTTATCAGAGAGCGCATTGGCGCATATATGAAAGATCTGAATAAAGAACTTTGGAAATTAGGCGTAACTGCTAAGACGCAGCATAATGAAGTTGCACCTGCACAGCATGAACTCGCACCTGTTTATGAAACAGCGAATATAGCAGTTGATCACAACCAGATCGTAATGGAAACAATGAAACGTGTTGCAGGATATCATGGGCTCAGATGTATGCTTCATGAAAAACCATTTGCTGGTGTGAATGGATCAGGAAAACATGACAACTGGTCAATTACAACGGATAATGGAGTAAACCTGCTTGAACCAGGTACATCACCAAATGAAAACATTCAGTTCTTGCTGGTACTTGCATGTATTTTAAAAGCAGTAGATACGCACGCAGATCTGTTAAGACAGAGTGCATCCAATGTTGGAAATGATCATAGACTTGGTGCAAATGAAGCACCTCCGGCAATCATTTCAGTATTCCTTGGGGAACAGCTTGAAGACGTTGTAAAACAGCTTGTTGAAACTGGTATTGCAGCTACCTGCAAAGAAGGTGGAATGCTTGCAACGGGTGTATCGACCATTCCGGATTTCCAAAAAGATGCAACAGACAGAAACCGTACATCACCATTTGCATTCACAGGCAATAAATTTGAATTCCGTATGGTAGGTTCATCTGACTCGATTGCAAGCCCTAACACAACATTAAATGCAATTGTTGCCGAAGCATTTTGCGAAGCAGCTGATATTCTTGAAAAAGCAGAAGACTTTGATCTTGCAGTGCATGATCTGATCAAAGAATATGTAACAAAACATCAGAGAATTATTTTCAACGGAAATGGATATTCAGAAGAATGGGTACATGAAGCGGAGAGAAGAGGACTTCCTAATATTTCATCCATGGTTGAAGCTGTTGATACTCTTACAACAGAAAAATCAATTAAACTTTTTGAAAAATTCTGTATCTTTACAAAAGCAGAACTGGAATCTCGTGAAGAAGTTTTATACGAAACCTATTCTAAAAACATCAACATTGAAGCACTGACCATGATCGATATGGCATCCAAACAGATCATACCTGCAGTTGTAAAATACACAAGAGAACTGGCAGATACAATTCTTGCAGTAAAAGCAGCAGGAGCGGATGTATCAGTTCAGGAAGAAATGCTCAAAGAAGTAAGTGCTCTGTTAAAAGAAACACAGGCGGCTCTTTCTAATCTGAAAGCAGTAGAGATAGAAGCAGGAATGATTACAGAAGCAAAAGAACTTGCATTCTTCTATAAAGATAAAGTGACTGTAGCAATGCAGGCGCTTCGTACACCTGTTGATGCTTTAGAAATGATCGTTGATAAAAAAGTATGGCCAATGCCTACTTATGCAGATCTTATTTTTGAAGTATAAGGTTACATAACCTGGAATAAAAAAGTGGAAAATATTTAAAAAAGTACTTGATTTTAAAAAAAAGATAAGATATACTATCTGAGTGCGATTCACTAGGAAACGCACTCAGAAAATTTTGGGCTATCGCCAAACGGTAAGGCAACGGACTCTGACTCCGTCACTCAAGGTTCGAATCCTTGTAGCCCAGCTAAGTGTTCCTGATATTCAGGAGCACTATTTTTTTATGTCAGTATTGTCTACCGGAAGAGAGGATGGAATCATGTATACCTATCAGGCAAGAGTTAGATTTAGTGAAACAGACCAGAATGGACAATTGACTCCCGGAGCGATCCTGGACTATTTTCAGGACACGACTTCCTTCGAGGCGGAAGACAGTGGAATTGGAATCTCCTATCTGGAAGAGAATCATTGTGGCTGGTTGTTATCGGGTTGGCAGGTTCAGATAGAACGATATCCTGTCATGGGAGAATGGATCAAAGTTGGTACGTTTCCATATGACTTTAAGAACTTTTATGGAATGCGTAATTTTTTCCTTGAAGATGCTTCCGGGAAAGTGATCGCAAAAGCTAACACGATCTGGACTTTTATGGACAGGGATAAAGGAAGTCCAGCCAGAATTACAGAAGAAATTCTTTCTTTTTATACGCTTTGTCAAAAACTGGAGATGGAATATGAACCTAGAAAAATTGATATTCCGGAGCAGATGACACGAAAAGAACCTGTTGAGATCAAAGCGCATCATCTTGATACCAATGGACATATGAATAATGCACAATATGTAAAAGTTGCGCAGGAAATTGCAGAGATAAAAAAGATAGAGTCACTACGCGCTGATTACAGAAAGTCGGCATTGCCCGGTGACAGTATGATTCCTTATGTAGGAATCAGCAGTATAAATGAAAAGACAACGCACACAGTCTGTTTTAAAGATTCTTGTGGAACTATCTATGCAATAGTAGAATTTAGATAAAAAATGTGGTAGTATATCAGTAGCCGTTACCATTGCGCTACAATTTGGAAAGAATAGGGTGTATTATGATTCAGCTTGGCAGAATGCAGAAATTAAAAATAATGAAAAAAGTAGAGTTTGGTGTTTATCTGGCACCGGCAAATGCATCTGGACAGGATGAAAAAGTTCTTTTGCCTGTAAAACAGGTTCCGGAAGGAACGGATATAGGCAGTGAGATCGAAGTATTTGTATACAAGGATTCAAAAGACAGAATGATCTCTACCGTCAGAACACCCAAAATCATGCTGGGTGAGGTAAAACGACTTCAGGTGATCGAGGTAGGTAAGATCGGAGCATTTCTGGACTGGGGTCTTGAAAAAGATCTGCTGTTACCTTTCAGGGAACAGACGGAAAAAGTCATGGAACATGAGTCAGTGCTTGTTGCACTCTATATTGACAAGAGTGACCGTCTCTGTGCTACAATGAATGTATATAAATATCTCTCAACGCAAAGCCCTTACCAAAAAGAAGACAGGGTCACGGGATGTGTATATGAGATCAGCCATGAGTTTGGAGCGTTTGTTGCGGTCGATGATAAGTACTCCGGATTGATTCCGAAAAAAGAATTCTATGGGAATCTGAAGATCGGGGATCAGATCGAAGCCAGAGTCATTGCAGTAAAAGAAGATGGGAAGCTCGATCTGAGCATCAGGGAAAAAGCCTACATTCAGATTGAAAAGGATGCTGCAAAAGTAATGGAAGAGATCACACAGCAAGGTGGTGCATTGCCATTCAATGACAAAGCAGATCCTGAACTGATCAGAGAAACAATGCAGATGAGCAAGAACGAGTTCAAACGTGCCGTAGGTCATCTGTTAAAAACAGGAATGATTCTGATCAAAGAAAATAGTATTGAATTAGCAATAAAAAAATAATAAAACAGAAAAAGGAGAATCACACATGAAAGTAAAAAACATTACAAACATCGAAAAATTTTTCCAGGTAGTTGACAGTTGCGCAGGCAAAGTAGAACTTGTTACAGGAGAAGGTGACAGACTGAACTTAAAATCCAAACTTTCCCAGTATGTTTCACTTGCAAACATCTTTTCAGATGGAACGATTGAAGAACTTGAAGTCATTGCATATGAACCAGAAGATATTACAAAACTTGTTGATTTCATGATGAACGATTAATTAATTCAAACGAAATGGAAATAATGTAATGAATAATAAAAAAGTCAACTGGATGTTTTTATCCATTATTGCTTTTGAAGCAGTGGTAATTTTTGTGTTGGCTATGCTGCAGAACAAGGTTGTGACAAACATAGCGTCCAGCCTTGTTCTCAGCGAACTCATCCTGATACTTCCCATGCTGGTGTTTCTAGCTCTTACGAAGACCAGAATCAGGGAAGTTTTTGATTTCCACCAAATCAGGCTGTCAACCGTACTGGCAACGATAGTGTTCGTATATCTTACCATGCCTGCTGTCACAACGATCAATGCAGTCAGCATGCTGTTTTCTGATAATGTAGTTGCGGACATGAGCCAGGATATACTCAGCTTGCCGTTCCTAGTCATGCTGCTTTTGATGGGGGTGTTCGGACCGCTTTGTGAAGAACTTGTATTCAGAGGGGCGGTCTATTCCGGGTACAAGAATTCTGCTGGTGCTTTCAAAGCAATGTTTTTTTCGGCATTTTTGTTTGCACTGATTCACATGAATTTTAATCAGGCTATGTATGCCTTTTTTATTGGAATTGTACTGGTCCTTTTAAAAGAAGCATCGGGCAGTATCTGGACTCCGATTATTTACCATGTCATTTTTAATTCTCATACGGTGGTCTTGTTGTATATTTATGATAAATGGCTTCCTGGGATGGGGATGGCAATACCAGAAGCGGCAATGGATAAGCAGACACTTCTTATTACGATCAGTGCAGGGATCGTATTGACAGTCTTGACACTGCCGGTCGCTGCCTGTCTTTTGTTCTGGATTGCTAAGAATGAAAAAAATGATCAGGCATTGATTAAGATGTGGAAAGAAAGAAGCACTGACAGGAGAAAGCTGATTTCAATACCGTTTGTAATAAGCACAATTTTGTGTCTTGCTTTTATGGTATATTCACTGTTGTAATAATACACAAAATATTCGTAAATTAAGCAATTGTTTTGTTGAATTAAAACAATGGTTCTGATATAATGTACCGGTATCTAAGAAGGTGAGGCAAATGAGAAAGATAAATTTACTTGGAATTCAGTTTCAGGACTATACTACCAGGGAAGCATTAAAAATAGCGAACCAGTATATGAATAATGGTGCACTGAATACCATTTCTTTTGTATCGACCCAGATTCTTGTCGAAGCCGGTGAACATGCACAGCAGAAGGAATGGATCGAAAATATGGATCTTTTGATCTGCGACGAACCTGATATTCTTCATGCATCAGGGAATGCGACCAGAAATCGTCTGAAGGAGATTGAAAGCGGTGAGTTCACAAAAGAACTGATCAATCGGATCGCAAGGAATCGTAAAAGAGTATTTCTTCTGGCAGATTCGGAAAAAAGAATGGAACAGCTTAAAACAGAACTTTCGCTGATCCGTGATGATCTACATCTGGAAGGAGAGTACATTTTGACGGATTGTTCGAACGGAACCGAAACATTGATCAATGAGATCAATGATCTTGTTCCTTCGGTCATTATTTCAAGATTTCCTTATCCGGTTCAGGAACAGCTCATGTATGAGAACCGTAAAATGATCAATGCAGACATCTGGCTGGCACTTCCTGAACATAAATTAGTGCATACAGGGAAACGAAGTCGTTATGCTAAAATCCTGATGTTGTTTTACAAAAAGACTTTTAAAAAGAAATTGTCACAATATAATAACGAAAAAGCAGAATAAGTTTTCTTATTCTGCTTTTTGTATAGGTTGCACATGAGTTATCATGTAATCAGTGATGATAAAAAACAAAAAAATGCATAAAAATCAAGAAAAATAGAGTAGATTATTTTGCTATAATGTATTAAAATGGGTATTGGGTGTAGTATAAAAATGGGTTGAGGTAACGACGTATGTTGTAATTATACACAAAACAAAGGAGAGGGGCATTTATGATATCAAATCAGATCTTGCAGAATACAATTGAGGGGATGAAGGCGATTGCCAGAGCAGACTTCAGTGTAATTGATGCGGAGGGCAAAGCGATCGCTTCAACGCTTGAAGACTCTGCTTATCTCGAAGGTGCTGTAGTAGAGTTCGCAAAGTCACCTGCTGACAGTCAGGAAGTTGCAGGGAATCAGTTCTTTAAAGTCTATGATGATCTTCAGCTGGAATATATTCTGGTAGTGGGCGGTTCCGGAGAAAATTCTTATATGGTAGGGAAAATGGCGGCTTTTCAGATTCAGAATCTGTTAGTTGCGTATAAAGAAAGATTTGATAAAGATAATTTTATCAAAAATCTTCTTCTTGATAATCTCCTGCTGGTGGATATTTACAGTAGATCCAAAAAGCTTCATATCCAGACAGATATGAAACGTGTTGTTATGATCGTTGAAACAGGTTCGGGAAAAGATAATAATGCGCTTGAGATCATCAGAACTAATATTGGAAATAACAAGGATTTTGTAACAGCGGTCGATGAGAACAATGTGATCGTTGTAAAAGAACTTGCAGAGAATGAATCCAGCCGTGAGATTGACAAAACAGCAAATGTGATCATGGAAATCCTCACAAGGGAAAATATACAGAATGCGCATATTGCATATGGCACGACTGTAAATGAGATCAAAGAAGTCAGCAGATCCTACAAGGAAGCAAAAATGGCTCTCGACGTAGGAAAGATTTTCTTTGATGAAAGAAATATTATTGCATACAGTGAACTGGGTATTGGACGACTGATTTATCAGCTTCCGATTCCACTTTGCAGAATGTTTATAAAAGAAATCTTTGGCGGTAAGAGCCCTGACGATTTTGATGAAGAAACGCTGACAACGATCAATAAATTTTTCGAGAACAGCCTGAATGTTTCAGAAACATCCAGACAGCTCTTCATTCACAGAAACACACTCGTGTACAGACTGGACAAACTTCAGAAAAGTACAGGACTTGATCTGCGCGTTTTTGAAGATGCAATCACATTTAAGATTGCGCTGATGGTCGTAAAATATATGAAATATATGGAAACTTTTGAATACTAAGGATAGGTGGGATTTTTTGAAAACCAAAGAGAATAAGCGCCGTATACATAAAAAGAACAGGGCAGTGTCTGAGCAGATGATCATGCTTGAAGATGTAAGCAAATCATATTCTACCGGGGCACCTGCCCTTTCCGGTGTCAACCTGCAGATAAAAAAAGGAGAATTTGTTTTTATTGTAGGAGACAGTGGCTCGGGTAAATCAACATTGATCAAATTACTGCTTCGGGAGTTAACTCCGACTTCAGGGCAGATTTATGTAAATGGATATGATGTTGGCAGATTAAAAAGAAGGAAAGTACCAAAATTTAGAAGAAATATTGGGGTTGTATTTCAGGACTTTCGCTTGTTAAAAGACTGGAATGTATATGAGAACGTTGCATTTGCACAGAGAATCATACAGGTTCCGACAAGGGAGATCAGAAAGAATGTACCTTCTATCCTGTCAACTGTTGGCCTTGCAGGTAAATATAAAGCAAAACCAAGACAGCTTTCAGGAGGAGAACAGCAGCGTGTGGCGCTTGCGAGAGCGCTTGTGAACCAACCGCCCATATTGCTGGCTGATGAACCGACCGGTAATCTGGATCCCAAGAATTCATGGGATATTATGAAACTACTCGAAGAAATCAACACAACGGGTACAACGGTTCTTGTGGTGACACATAATCGTGAAATCGTGAATGCTATGCAAAAGCGTGTTATCACGATGAAAAAAGGTGTCATTGTAAGCGACGAGGAAAAAGGTGGGTATATCGATGAGGATTAGCACATTTTTTTATACCCTGAAACAGGGATTTGTCAGTATTTTTAAAAACAAATGGTTTTCCCTTGCATCTGTAGCGACCATAAGCGCATGTCTGTTTCTGTTTGGACTTTTCTATGCGATTCTTGTTAATTTCCAACATATTGTAAAAACGGCAGAAGAAGGAGTTTCGGTTACAGTCTTTTTTGAAGAAGGAATTACGGATGACAGAATTGCAGAAATAGGAGAAATGATACAGAAACGTGTTGAAGTATCTAAAGTAAATTATGTTTCAGCAGATGATGCATGGGATTCTTTTAAAGAGGAATATCTTGGTGAATATTCTGATGGGTTCACAGAAAACCCGCTTGCAGATTCAGCCAATTATGAAATTTATTTAAAAGATGTTTCTATGCAGGGAGATCTTGTGACTTATCTTGAATCTGTTGAGGGAATCCGACAGGTCAACAAATCTGAAATTACAGCCAATACGCTTTCAGGTGTTAATGCCCTGATTGGTTATGTTTCAGTTGGAATCATTGGAATTCTGCTTGCGGTATCGGTTTTTCTGATCAGCAACACGGTAACAATAGGAATTTCTGTACGAAAAGAAGAAATTGCAATTATGAAATATATCGGAGCGACTGATTTTTTTGTAAGATCTCCGTTTGTTATAGAAGGAATTCTGATCGGATTACTGGGTTCCCTGCTTCCGCTTGGAATCATCTATGTTATTTATAACCGTGTCGTTGAATATGTAATGGTCAAATTTCAGGTTCTGACTACATTGCTTAATTTTATGCCGGTCGAAACGATCTTTCAGACACTAGTTCCGGTATCGATGGCATTAGGGGTCGGGATTGGTTTTATTGGAAGTTTCATTACTGTAAGAAAGCATTTAAGAGTGTAGGGTGAAGATTTATGAAACAATGGAAATACAGAGTCAGCTTCATATTGGGAATGATTATGGTATGTGGAGCGCTTTCTGTACCTTCCATAGTAGTGCGTGCAACAAACTATGAAAATATCACTTCCGACAGTATCAAGGAAAAACAAAATCAGATATCTCAGGCACAGCAGGAGAAAAATGTACTGCAAAGTGGTCTGACGGATGTTAAAAAAATCATGAACGAACTACAAAGTTCAAAGAATAATCTGGAGCAGTATGTTACTAAACTTGATTCCAGCCTCAACAGCATTGAGCAGAAACTGAGTGAGCTGAAAAGTCTGATCGATCAAAAGCTTAAAGAGATTGAGACGACCAGAGAGAATCTCAGACAGGCAGAAGAAATTGAAAAAGCACAATATGAAGCCATGAAAGAACGGATTCGCTTTATGTATGAGAAGGGTGATAATTTTTACCTGGAGATGATGCTTTCTGCAAAAAGCTTTGGAGAATTCTTAAATAAAGCAGATTATGTGAATATGCTCTCAGAATATGACAGGAATATGCTGGACGAGTATCGTGCAACAAGGGAAGCAATCGAATTGCTGAAAGCGGAACTGGAAGAAGAACAGAAAACGCTGGAAGAGGCAAAAGCCGCAGCAGAGGAAGAAGAAGCTGCAATGGAAACACTGATTCAGGCAAAGGAACAGGAAATCAACCTGTATGAGTCTGATATAACGAATAAATCGCAACTTGTAAAAGAATATGAAGCAGAAATTGCTGCTCAGAACGCCACGATTGCCGCACTGGAAAAAGCAGTTGCGGAAGAGAAAAAGCGGATTGCAGAGGCGAATGGTTCGGTAAGAAAATACGATGGAGGTCAGTTCGCGTGGCCAGCACCATCTTATAAGAGAATTTCTGACGATTACGGAACAAGGATCCATCCGATTTTAAAAGTTCAGCAATTTCATAATGGAGTCGATATGGCAGCACCTTCAGGAAGTCCGATTCTCGCAGCATATGATGGAACAGTTGTTCAGGCTGCATATAGCAGCACGATGGGAAATTATATTATGCTGGATCATGGGGATGGTTTGTATACGATCTATATGCATGCATCGGCACTTGGTGTTTCAAAAGGGGCCACGGTAACAAAAGGTCAAAACATTGGCGCTATTGGGTCTACTGGAAGGTCGACTGGTCCACACCTTCATTTCAGCGTACGTTTAAATGGAAGCTATGTCAGTCCGTGGAATTATCTGCAATAAAAAATAAGGTAGGGAACTGAAATGGATATTCAGGAATTAGAGACCGGCGGGAAAAAGTACTTTTGGAGAGGTCTGGTAACAGGACTCTTGATCGCCATCATGCTGATCTGTGGTGCATATATTGGACAGAGAATATTTGAGACCAGAGAGCCTGTGAGTGCATCAGCCAATGAGGAGAAGAGTGTTGTAACAGATTCTTCGGTGGAAAAGATGTATCTCCTGCAGCAGACAATTGAACAATACTATCTGGAAGAGGCTGACCCGAATGCCCTTGCAGAAGGTGCTTATAAAGGAATTATAGAAGCGCTTGGGGATCCTTATTCCAGTTATTATTCTGTGGAAGAGTTAAAAGCGATCCAGGAACAGACAGAAGGAATTTATTATGGCATCGGTGCTTATATCGGCATGGATAAAGAAGTGGACATGGCCAGAATTTCCAAGGTCATGATTGGTAGTCCGGCTGAAGAAAGCGGTGTGCTTGCAGGTGATTATATTTATATGATCGGTGAAGAGTATGCAAAAGGGATGAAACTTGAAGAGTTGATTTCTAAAGTAAAAGGTCCTGAAGGCACAAAAGTGAAACTCACGATCATCAGAGAAACAGAAGTAGAACCTCTTGAAATCGAAGTGACAAGAAGAAAGATCGAAAGTCCAAC
>JAQVCQ010000079.1:8344-10602 GCA_028689715.1 Lachnospiraceae bacterium | reverse complement strand
ACTCTGGTCGCACCCATCTTCTCCCAGAACTGATAGGTTTTATAATTTGTATTATTAGCCTGCGTACTGATATGGATCTCGATCTCAGGACAAATTTCCTTTGCTGTCATGAACATACCTGGATCCGATATGATCAGGGCGTCAGGTCTCATTTCTTTCAACTCTCTGAAATAGTTCTCAGCGCCGGAAAGATCTTCATTATGTGCAAAAATATTTGCAGTTACATAAACCTTCCTGCCATGTTCATGTGCAAACCGGATTCCTTCTGCCATATCCTCATTGCTGAAATTTTTTGCTTTTGCGCGAAGTCCAAAGGACTCGCCACCAATATATACCGCATCAGCGCCAAATGCGACTGCGGTCTTTAATACTTCCAGGCTGCTTGCCGGAATCAAAAGTTCAGGCTTTTTCCTGTTGTTCGTCATTTTATTTCCCTTTCTTTTTAACACTTACCGTAACGCCATCTCCAATCGGAAGAATGACTGTTTCCAGCATCTCGTGATGGGTGATCTCATAAAGATACTCCCGCATCCTCGAATGAATCGTACGATTCCGCCTTGTTACGGCATATCTAGATTCCAGGATCTCGCCTTCCTGAAGAACATTATCAGACAGGAGGATTCCGCCCTCTTTTAAAAGTCTGATCACATCAGGTAGAAATCTAATATACTGCGCTTTTGCAGCATCCATAAAAATGAAATCATAGGCACCGTCGAGACCGGCTAAAATATCTGTCGCATCTCCTTCTAAAAGCGTGATCCTGTCTTCCATTCCAGCTTTTTCAAAATTTTCAATTGCAAGAGGGATTCTCTTTTCATACTTTTCAATTGTTGTCAGCTTACATTCCGGACCTGCATGTTCACACATCAGAATTGCTGAAAATCCAACAGCACAGCCAACTTCCAGTATGTTTTTGGGATGATCTTTTTCCATAAAGAAACGAAGAAGTGCCTGTGTAGGCTTTCTGATGATCGGAACCCCTTCTTCCAGAGAGCTTTTTTCCAGTTCTTCAAGAAATGGGGTGTTCCCTGAATACAGAGAATCTATGAAAGTCAGCATTCTGTCATGGGTCATTCCTCAATCTCCTCAGTTTCAGACGCATCATCAGAATTTGCTCCGAGAACAGTCAGAATTTCTTCTGCAGTCATTGATGTTTTCAATTCAAAAATGCCCGGCTGAATTTTATCTTTATATTCAGATACGATCTCCTGAACATAAAAAAGTCTTGCATCGCGAATCAGTCCTTTGCTTTCCAGAAGCTTTCCGACCGCCATTGTGTCCATATCTTCCGTTATAGAAACACTGATCGTGATTCCCGGTTCTTCTGACATCGCAGGTTCTGCAAAAACTCTGTACCCGAATTCATATGCTCCAATCGCCATTTTATAAATCCCAAATACCATTACGATCAGAATTGCTATCTTGATCAGTGTTCCGGCAATCGTACCGGTTATTCTGCCACCATCCATTCTGCTTATCTCCATTCCAGCCTACGTGATCCACCAGGCTTTACTCAAAATCCATTTTATCCGAAATATCACTATAGACCTGTTGCATCATTCTGCAAAAACTGAGTTCTGCAGTCAGGAATTCATTTACAAGAGGATTCTTTCTGAATTCCTCATATTCTTTTTCAAACAGTTCCATTCTATAGTAAAGCTCATCCTGTTCACAATTTGTCTGCAGCTCAAAGTTCTTCCATCTGAATTCATCGATCTTTTCTTTTAATTCAGGATATGCCTTAACTTTTTCCTTCATTTGGAAATAGTGTCTGTAGACATCTGTACTTTTAATTGCTGCTGCAAAATCTTCTGTGGCTCTTTTTATATCTGCCATAAAACTCCTCTGGATTAGGAAATATCCATGATGATTGGTAATATCATTGGACGTCTTTTTGTTTTTTTCCAAATATATTCACTAAGTGCATCCTTCGTGATAGATTTGATCTTGCCCCAGTCTGTTACATGTCTGCTGATACATTTTTCAATTGTATCGTCCACAACACGTCTTGCTTCATCCATCAGTTCATCAGATTCTCTGACATATACAAATCCTCTGGAAACAATATCAGGTCCTGATACAATTTCATTGCTTGCACGGTCAAATCCCATAACTACGATCATAATGCCGTCTTCAGCAAGATGCTGTCTGTCACGCAACACAATATTTCCAACATCTCCGACTCCAAGTCCATCGACCAATATTGTTCCAACCTGTACTTTACCTGTTACGATAGCACTTTCATCGCAAAGTTCCAG
>JAQVCQ010000079.1:0-8244 GCA_028689715.1 Lachnospiraceae bacterium | reverse complement strand
TTTGTGCTGTCACACATCAGTGCAAGTACGCCTTTTTTCCCAAGTTCTGCAAATCTCTGGAGATCGATCGCATCTCCAAATACAGGTGTATAATCTACTTTAAAATCCCCTGTATGAATGACTGTTCCTGCAGGTGAATAAATAGCAAGTGCTGCTGCATCCACAATGCTGTGATTTGTTTTAATAAACTCGATCCTAAAGTTACCCAGTGTTATGATCTGTCCAAATTTCACTACTTTTCTTCTTGTATTTCCAAGAAGGTTATGTTCTTTTAATTTATTTTCGATCAGTCCCATAGTCAGTCTGGTCGCATAAAGAGGGACGCTCAGCTCTTTCAGTATATAAGGAAGTGCACCTATATGGTCTTCATGTCCATGTGTAAATACAAAGCCTTTCACTTTATGAATATTATCTTTTAGGTATGTTACATCCGGAATGACAAGATCGATTCCCAGCATATCATCTGCCGGAAAGCTCAGCCCGCAATCCACTACAACAATACTGTCTTCATATTCAAAGGCAGTAATGTTAAGCCCAATCTGCTCAAGTCCTCCAATCGGAATGACTTTAAGTTTGGACCCATTTTCATTTTTCTTTTGTTTCAATCAATTTTCCTCCTACATTCTTCACAATACCCATAAAGCTTCACCTCGTGATCAGAGACCGTAAAATGCATGGTCTTTTGGATTTTCTCTTCCAGTTCCTCTAACAGGTCATCCTGAAACGAAACCACTTTTCCACACTGTCTGCAAATCAAATGGTGATGGTGATGCCTGGTTCTGCTTTCCTTCATTTCACCGATCTCATAGCGCACAAACCCATCATCCAGATTGATCCGATCAATCAGATGTAACTCTAAAAGTAATTGTATTGTTCTATATACAGTAGCCAGTCCTATTTCAGGATAAGCTGCTCTTACCAAATCATAAATCTCCTCTGCCGTAAGATGTCCGTCAGGGCAGGAAGATAAGGCCTCAAGCACTAGTATTCTCTGCGTTGTGACCTTTACACCGTTTTCTTTTAATATTGCTTTAAATTTATCTGTTGTAATCGACATTTCACTTCCCCATGCCGCTTTTATTGTTCTAATTCAATTTCATCCAGTAAACTTGTAAAAATATCTGCTACTGCATTCAATTCCTCATCATCAGATACGATCGTATAAATACTTTCAGCATCTTCCTCACCGGATGTATCTTTTAGGATCAGAGCATTTCCGTCTCCTTCTTCCTGGTCTGCTACAAGCAGATAGTTCACACCACTGATCCGTGTCTGTTCTACAACAAAAAATTCAACGGATTCACCGTCTTCTGTTACAAATGTTATTTTTTCCAATTGTTACTCCTGTTCTTCTTTTGCATTCTGATGGCTCTTCCAGTCAAGATAACCCTGTAAGATCAGAACTGCCGCTACTTTATCAACATGACTGCTTCTGTCTTCTCTTCTGATTCCAGCTTCCATCATAGCTTTGTCTGCTGCTACAGTCGTAAGTCTTTCATCCCACAGAATTACCGGAAGTCCGGTACGTCTTTCAAGTTTTTCTTTGAACTCTTCCGTCTTTACGACTCTTTCACCAAGTGTATCATTCATATTTTTAGGGTATCCAAGTACGATTTCCCTTACATCGTTCTGTTCGATCAGTGCTTCGATCCTTGCAAGTGTCTGTCTTAGCTTATTTTCTTCATTTCTTCTGATTATTTCAACTCCCTGTGCTGTGATCAGCAATGAATCACTGATTGCAACACCTACTGTTTTCGAACCAAAATCAAGTCCCATTATTTTCATGGGGATTCTCCTTATATTTTCACTGCACGCAGTGATTATTTACACTCATCAGGGTAGCACTACTTCCAGTTATTGTTCCTGATGTACTCTTTCAACATTTCTTCTACCAGCTCATCACGTTCCACCTTCATGATCAGGCTTCTCGCATTCTTATGGCTGGTGATATATGTTGGATCTCCCGACATGATATAACCGACGATCTGGTTCACTGGATTATAGCCCTTCTCTGTCAATGCCTCATAAACAGATGAAAGGATCACCTTCACTCCTGTTTCCGGTTCAGTTTCAACTTTAAAGTACTGTGTATTCCCCAAATCTTTCATATTATCACGCCCTTTTCAAATTTATAAACAATTGTCAATCTATTCCTATATTACTCTAATTGGGGTTAAAATTCAATGCCCCATCAAAAATTGCCTGTTTTTGCAATGCAGATTCCTCCCAGAACAGGTCCACTCACCATGCATGGAAGAATTCTATTTGCAAGATCTTCATCAGATTCCACACCGATCTTAACATATTCAGGAGTATGTCCGATCCAAAGCATACGGTCTCCGATCTGCTTTTTTTCTTCAAATAAAGTCATCACAGTCTTCCCTATCATTGACAGACGATATGTTTCAGACATTTGTGATTCTATTGCGAGCAGTTGTTCACTTCTTTCATTTTTATCCTGATCGGATACCTGATCCTTCATCACAGCTGCTGTTGTTCCTTTTCTCTTGGAGTACTTAAATATATGCATCTCAAAAAAACCGATTTCTGAAACGAATTTTCTGGTCTCCTCAAATTCTTCCCTGGTTTCTCCCGGAAAACCAACAATAACATCCGTCGTAATCGCCGGGTCATTAAAATATCTTCTGAGGATCTCGACTGTATTGGCATATTCCTGTGTATTGTATTTACGGTTCATTCGCTTTAATACACTGTCACTTCCGCTCTGAAGAGAAAGGTGAAAATGCGGACAGATCTTATCAAGTTTCGATAAAGCGCACGCAAAATCTTCTGTTATGATTCTGGGTTCAAGTGAACCAAGACGAATACGTTCAAGTCCTTCCAGTTCATTCAGACCGCCAATCAGTTGGAGCAGGTATCCTCTTTTTTGTGCAATATCTTTTTCGTTCATTCCCTGTTCCAGATAATCCTCTGAGTCTTTATGTATAAAATCGATCCCATATGAACTGAGATGAATTCCTGTCAGAACGATCTCTTTATAACCCGAACGCACAAGCCCTTCGACCTCTTCTATTACCTGTTCCGGTCTTCTGCTTCTGACACGGCCTCGGGCATACGGAATGATGCAATAAGAACAGAACTGATTACATCCATCCTGTACTTTTATGTAAGCACGTGTATGGTCTGCAGTCTTCTTTAATTCAAGTTCTTCATATCTGTCTGTATGATTAATATCGATCATGGTATCGCTCGCTCTATGTTCTGACAGATATTCCTCAATGATCCTGACCACTTCTCCCTTTTTATTGTTTCCAATTGCCAGGTCAATTGCTTCATCTTTTTCCACAATTTCAGAATCCGCCTGTACATAACAGCCAGTCGCCACAACAATCGCTTCGGGATTCATCTTTTTTGCTTTATGGAGCATTTGACGGCTCTTTCTGTCTGCAATATTCGTTACTGTGCATGTATTTACAATATATATATCAGCTTTTTCGTCAAATGGTACAATTTTGTATCCTTTTTCTTGTAACAATTGTTGCATGACATCTATTTCATAAGCATTCACTTTACATCCCAGATTATGTAATGCTACACTTTTCATATTAATCCTTTCTTTTTTTGTACTGTTTTATCATTGACTTTTAACATTGAAACCTTTAGTATTAATTCAGAAGGTATGCAAAAACCAAGGAGGTATTCTAAATGAAAACAGTACAGATTTCATTAAATTCCATTGACAAAGTTAAATCATTTGTTAACGACGTTACAAAATTCGATTATGATTTTGATTTAGTATCCGGAAGATATGTGATCGACGCGAAATCCATTATGGGCATCTTCAGCCTGGATTTATCTAAACCTATAGATTTAAACATCCACGCAGAAGAAACGATTGACGAAGTATTAGCTGTATTAAATCCTTATATCATCTAATCGAACAAACATTAATTTAATACGATTCATAAAAAGCAAGAGATTCTCTTGCTTTTTTTATTTATGACAAGATGAATTGATTTACCATTTCATCTTGTCTTTCTTATTCTATTATACAGTCTCTTTCTTACAGATCAGAATTTCTCTTGTACTGATCGCAGTATCGACCATTTCATCAATTTTTTCTTCAAGATCTTTTTCATGAAGTTTGATCATTTTAAGACTTGGTTTTGTTACAGGATGTTTTGCCACAAATATGGTACAGCAATCTTCAAACGGAAGGATCGAGGTCTCATAAGTGTTGATCTTATGTGATATTTCTACGATTTCCTGTTTGTCAAATCCGATAAGCGGTCTGTATACAGGTAACGTACACACTTCATTCGTAGCAACCAGGCTATGCAGCGTCTGTGAAGCGACCTGCGCAATACTTTCTCCTGTGATCAGACCGATGCAGTCAGAATCAATTGCAATTCTCTCAGCGATCTTCATCATATAGCGGCGCATGATAATGGTCAGTTCCTCATGTGGGCACTGTTCATAAATATAAAGCTGAATATCTGTGAAATTAATGATATTAAGACGGATCGGACCGGTATAGACAGAAATCAGTTTTGCCAGATCTACAACTTTCTGTTTTGCGCGCTCACTTGTATAAGGAGGTGCATGAAAATAAACCGCATCGATCTGGACGCCTCTTTTGGCAATCATATACCCTGCAACGGGGGAATCGATTCCTCCGGACAGCAAAAGCATGGCATTTCCAGCTGTTCCGATCGGCATTCCGCCAGGTCCCGGAATTACTTTGGAGTAAATATATATTTTTTCTCTGATTTCCACATGGAGAATGGTCTCAGGGTCATGAACATCTACTTTCATTTCAGGAAATGCCTTCAGAATCACTCCACCAAGTTCTCTGTTGATTTCCATGGACTCAAGTGGATAATTCTTTCTTGCTCTTCTTGCAAGTACTTTAAATGTCAGGTTCTTTTCCGGATGAACCTTCTCTATATATGCGATCACATCTTCACATAATTTTTCAAATCCTTCATCTTCTACATGAACGACTGGACAAATTCCAACAATTCCAAATACTGTCTTAAGCTGCTCTACCGTCTCATCATAGTCATAATCAGATAGGACTTCTACATAAATTCTTCCCTGCGTTTTATGAACTTTGAATTCACCTTCACATCTTTTTAATGCAATCCTGATCTGACGGACCAGTGCATCTTCGAACAGATATCTGTTTTTGCCTTTCACACCTATTTCTGCATACTTAATTAAAAAAGCCTTGAACATTGGTAATCCTCTCTTATATCACTGCTGCCATAAACCCGGCTTTCAGTGTCTGGTAAATTTCCGAAGCATTGGTATCATATCACACAACTTGTTGATTGTATAGCGTATTTCTTCCTCTGTCGTTGTGTTAGACAGGCTGAAACGCACCGTTTTATCAAGGAGTTCTTTTTTCAGTCCTATCGCTTTCAGCGTATCTGATACGCTTGGATGATTTGAAGCACAGGCACTTCCTGATGAGATATAGATCCCTTCACTTTCCAACGCATGTAATAATACCTCACTTCTGACGTCTGCAACAGAAAGACTTACAATATGCGGTGCACCTGTTTTTGATCCATTCACCGTGACCCCATCTAATTTACATGCTTCACTGATCAGCAACTGGCGCAATTGCTCCATTCTCAGGATATCCTGGTCAAGATTCTGATAGATCTCCTGTACTGCCTGCGCAAGTCCAGCAATTCCTGCTACATTCTCCGTTCCTGGTCTGATGGCATTCTGCTGTCCGCCACCAAAAAGTAGCGGGAGAATTCTTGTCTTTTCATTACAGTATAGAAATCCCACACCCTTTGGTCCATGTATTTTATGTGCACTGACCGATAAAAGATCAATACCGCTTCTGGAAGGATAGATCCTGGCTTTTCCATATCCCTGAACTGCATCCACATGAAAAATGATATCCGGTCTGTTTTGTTTCAGCCAGGTGCCAATTTCATGAATCGGCTGAATTGACCCGATCTCATTATTTGTGTGCATGATGGACACGAGAATCGTGTCTTTCCTGATCGTATTTTTCAGGTCTTCTATAGACAGAACACCCTCTGCATTTACCGGCAGATAACTGATCTCAAATCCCTCTTCGTTCAGATATTTCATCGACTCCAGAACCGCCGGATGTTCAATCTGCGTCGTGATTAAATGCTTCCCTCTTCTGGCTGCTGCCCTGGCGGCTCCAATGATTGCTAGATTGTCAGATTCCGTTCCTCCAGAGGTGAAGATGATCTCTTTCTCTTTCACTTTCATTGATGATGCTATGACCATTTTCGCTTCTTTGATCTGCTTTTCAGCATGCATCCCCATATTGTGCAGGCTGGAAGGGTTCCCATATTCTTCCAGCATAATGTGATTCATTCGTTCCACAACAGCTTTTGTGCATTTCGTTGTGGCAGAATTGTCTAAATATACTTCCATTAATCCTCCAACTGATAGATCAGCCATGCCAGAACTGTCATTCCAGCTGTTTCCGTTCTCAGAATTCGCTTGCCAAGTGTGATCGTATTAAACCCTTCCTTGCAGGCTGCTTCAATTTCTTTTTCTTCAAATCCGCCTTCCGGTCCGATAAAAACAGCAACCTGCTCTCCACTCTGAATCTGACCGATCAGGTTCCTTGTATGTTTCATTGCATCTTCCGACATTTCATAGGGAATCAGCTTATGTTCCATGCTGGATGCATCTTTCAACGCTTCCTTCATACTCATAACAGGTCCAACTTCAGGGATGATACCTCTTTTGCTCTGTTTTGCTGCTGCTATGGCGATCTGCTGCCAGCGATCCTGCTTGGATGATGCTTTTTTAGAATCCAGCTTTACAATGCTTCTTCCTGTTGCGACCGGAATGATCCTGCTAACACCAAGTTCTACTGCCTTTTGGATGATCCATTCCATCTTATCTGATTTTGGCAACCCCTGATACAGGGTGACTGATACAGGAAGCTCAACACCCTCTTCTTTCACAAAAATAATGCTGCAGTGCACTTCATCTTCCGTGATCTGACGAATCAGGCACCTGTACTCAGCTGGATCTGTTCCGTTGCTGACTGCAATTTCTTCACCATTCTTCATTCTGAGTACATTTTTGATATGATTTACATCAGCTCCTGTTATGATAATATCTTTTTCATGAATCTGGTCAGACGAAACAAAAAAACGATACATACACTCCTCCGCTACTTTCTTGCTGTAACACAGAACCATTCTCCCTGTCTTGTGACAGAAAGAACTTCAAGCCCGGCTTTTACCACAGCATTCTTTACAAGTTCTTCTTTTCCTTCAATGATACCTGAGGTAATATAGACCCCACCCCTTTTTAAATGTCTGACTGCCTGAGGCGTCAGGTCGAGCAACACTTCAGCAAGAATATTTGCTGCCACGATATCATATTTCTCAAAACCAGCTGTACTTCTAACATCCTCATCTGTGATGATATTACCGATTACGACTGGGAATTTATTCTGGTCAATGCCATTCACCTTCATATTGTCAAGGCTTGCTTCGATCGCACATGGGTCAAGATCAGTTCCATAAGCTGAATCAGCACCATACATTAACGCTATGATACCAAGAATACCACTGCCACATCCAATGTCAAGAATTTTAGTCTGTGGTGTGACATATTGTAAGATCTGTCTGATACATAGCTGTGTTGTGGCATGCATTCCTGTTCCGAATGCCGTTCCTGGATCGATCCGGAGCAATTTCTGATACTGTTCAGGGTGAATGGGCTCTTCCCAAGATGGTACGACAAGAAGATCTTCTATTGAGAACTGGTGAAAGAATTGTTTCCAATTGTTGATCCAGTCTTTATCCTCTGTTTCAGAGATTCTGATACTACCCTCTCCGATCTCCATAAAATCTTTTAGTTCATCCAAGACTTCTTTTGCTCTTGCCACAATATCCTCAAGATCGGTATTTTCATCTTCTTCGACAAAAAAGTTCAAATATGCGATACCGTCATCTTCAGGTATTTCTGGCATGATGTCGATGAACATTCTTTCTTTGTCTTCTGCTGTAAGCGGCACTTTATCTTCAATCTGTGCTCCTTCCAGTCCAACATCATATAACATACTAATGATCACATCTTCAGCAGATGTAATTGTTTTCACTGTAATTCTTTTCCATTTCATAAGGTTCCTCACACACGAAAGGGGATGTCCCTACTGGCGGGACACCCCTCATTGTTTTAGTTTTTCCAAAAGCCCTTCTTTTTCTTATCTTTATCCTGGGACTCTGAATCTGTTCCTGTATTTTTTACAGCATGGAGTGTTCC
>JAQVCQ010000078.1 GCA_028689715.1 Lachnospiraceae bacterium | reverse complement strand
ATAAACCCTATAATGAAATGTGTTAGGCAAAGATAGAATAATTTTATGAATAAAAATAAGGATCGAGGTAGCGTATGAACTTATATGAACAGATTGTAGCAGGAGAAGAAAAGATATCACTGGTAGGACTTGGATACGTTGGTATGCCAATTGCAGTTGCATTTGCAAAAAAAATCAAAGTAGTTGGATTTGATCTGAATAAACAAAAGATAGAATTATACCAGAATGGAATCGACCCGACCAGAGAAGTCGGCGATGATGTGATCAAACAGACTACAGTTGAATTCACTTCAGATGAAACCAAACTGAAAGAAGCCAAATTTCATATTGTGGCAGTTCCAACACCTGTAAATGACGACCATACACCTGATCTGAGCCCAGTCGAAGGTGCCAGCAGAATTCTTGGCCGCAATCTGGCAAAAGGATCTATCGTTGTATTCGAATCAACTGTATATCCGGGAGTCACAGAAGATATCTGTGTACCGATCCTTGAAAAAGAATCAGGGCTGAAATGTGGAGTAGATTTTAAGATTGGTTATTCGCCGGAACGTATTAACCCAGGCGATAAAGTACACAGACTTGAGACGATAACCAAGATCGTATCCGGTATGGATGAAGAAACACTGGACATCATTGCAAAAGTATATGAACTTGTTGTTGAAGCGGGTGTATATAGAGCTGAATCCATTAAAGTCGCAGAAGCAGCAAAAGTAATCGAGAACAGTCAGAGAGATATCAACATTGCATTCATGAATGAACTCTCTATTATATTTAATAAAATGGGAATTGATACCAAGGCAGTTCTTGAAGCGGCAGGAACAAAATGGAACTTCTTAAAATTCTTCCCGGGACTTGTAGGAGGACACTGTATCGGTGTGGATCCATACTACCTGACCTACAAAGCAGAACAGCTTGGATACCATAGCCAGATCATCCTCTCAGGAAGAAGAATCAATGATGACATGGGAAAATATGTGGCAGAAAGCGTAGTAAAACACCTGATTCAGGCTGACCTTCCTGTTAAAAATGCAAAAGTTGCAATCCTTGGCTTCACATTTAAAGAAGACTGTCCTGATACCAGAAATACAAAAGTCATCGACATCTATAATGAATTAAAAGAATACGGAATCAACCCTGTAGTAACAGATGAGACCGCTGATGCAGAAGAAGCATTAAAATTATACGGAATTCAGTTCGTATCCATGAAAGAAATCAAAGATATGGATGCGGTCATTATCGCAGTTGCCCACAGGGAATTCCTGAAACTGACCAAAGAAGACATCAAAGCCTTCTACCAGCCTTCAAATCCTAAAAAAGTATTTGCCGATATCAAAGGCCTGTTCAATCGTAACGAATTTACAGATGAAGAATTTGTATACTGGAGATTATAACAACTAAAATTTATTACAACGCATTATTTACAGTGATTACATAATCAGATTTGTTTTAATCTATTTTATTTGCAGTTGATTCATGTGTGGCTTCGTGATCTCAAAAATTGTGCAGAATGCAACTGTATGAAGCCATTGGTACTTATGCCCAGTATGATCGGGCATTACGTACCACTACGGCTGAGTCAAGCGAGAGCGTGTTGCATGAGTACTATTTTGAGATCACGAATGTAGCAAATAGATTTCAATAAGAGGAGAGTATAAATATGGGATATCAGAATTTGAAATTTGATCAGGATAGTATTTTTCTTGTTACCGGTGGAGCCGGCTTCATTGGCTCGAACCTTTGCGAAGCGATCACAGATATGGGATATCAGGTCAGATGCCTGGATGATCTTTCAACAGGAAAAAAAGAACATGTGACCATGCTTCAGGATCGTCCGAACTATACCTTTATTGAAGGAGATATTAAAGATTTTGACACTTGCATGAAAGCATGTGAAGGTGTTACCTATGTGTTGAATCAGGCGGCATGGGGAAGTGTGCCAAGAAGTATTGAGATGCCTTTGTTCTACGAAGACAACAATGTCAAGGGAACACTGAATATGATGGAGGCTGCCAGACAGAATGGCGTTAAAAAATTCGTCTATGCTTCCAGTTCCTCTGTGTATGGGGACCATCCAACCCTTCCGAAAAAAGAAGGAGTTGAAGGTGAATTATTATCACCTTATGCACTGACGAAAAGAACCAATGAAGAGTACGGAAAACTCTATAAAAAATTATATGGTCTGGATACTTATGGACTTCGTTATTTTAATGTCTTTGGAAGAAGACAGAACCCGGATGGTATGTACGCAGCAGTTGTTCCAAAATTCATCAAAATGCTCTTACATGGGGAAGTGCCGACCATTAATGGTGACGGAAAACAATCCCGTGACTTTACTTATATTGATAACGTGATCGAAGCAAATTTAAAAGCATGTCTGGCATCAGAAGAGGCCGGAGGAGAAGCATTTAATATTGGTTTTGGAGGAAGAGAGTATCTGATCGATATTTATTATGCTCTGTGTGATGCGCTCGGAAAAAAAGTAGAACCGAAATTTGGACCTGACAGACTTGGAGACGTAAGACACTCCAATGCTGATATCAGCAAAGCAAGAGCACTTCTTGATTATGATCCGGATTATGATTTCAAAGCAGGAATTGCACTTGCAATAGACTGGTATAAGGAAAATCTGAAATAACAGATTTGATGAGGAAAGGCATGGTTATAAGATGAATTATGAACTTGCTATCTTTGGTGTAAAAGATACAACAGAAGAAATTGTTGAATTTATTCATAACAAGATCAGAAAAATTGATGTGATCATTACAATTCATCCTGATGTTCTCAAGGGAAATCATGTGGCAGGGTTTAAAGGTCTGAAATCATTTGAAGAAAAATATGGGATCAGGGTCTTTGAGGCCCGGTCCTATTCCTTAAATGATGAGGAAACTGTTCAGTTCTTTCAAGAAAATAACTTTCAAATCGGCATCTCGATGGGTTGGCAGCGCCTGATACCCGGACAGGTGCTGAATGCATTTTCAAAAGGTGTGTTCGGTTTCCATGGAAGCTGTGGTTACCTTCCATATGGACGTGGCAGATCACCACTGAACTGGTCCGTGATCAATGGAGATAGCCGATTTATTCTGAATTTGTTCCGTTATGATGAAGCAGCGGATAGTCCTAATATTTTTGCGAACAGAATGTTCGCAATCACAGAACATGATACGATCCGTACCCTTCAGTATAAGAATCTGCTTGTCTCCAAACAACTGATCACGCAGCTGTTACAGGCATATGAACAGGGAACAATCAAAGTCAATACAACTTCTGCTGATCCTGACAGCTGGTACGGAAAAAGGACTGCACAGGATGGAAAGATCAACTTTATGGATAAAACAAGGGTGATTTATAATCTGATCCGTGGTGTGGGAAGACCATTTCCGGGAGCATTTGCATACCGTGGTGAAGACAGGATTACAATTTGGGAAGCACATCCGTTTGATGAGATACTTGATTTTTCAGCATACAGACCTGGGCAGGTCATAGATGTATTTGATGGAAAAGCAATTGTAAGAACCATTGACGGTTCTTTGCTGTTGGATGAATATGAATCAGGGACACCGCTTATACCTGGTGACCAGCTGAACTGATCCATCATCTTCATGATACTTGAGTAATTAATGAATCGCTTTTTGGAGGCAACATTGCAATGAAAATAGCAGTCAGAATGGATGATATTACATGTGATATGGACTGGAAAAGCTTTTATTCCATGAAGGCGATTCTGGATGAGGCGGAAATTCGTCCGTTGATCGGTGTAGTACCGGATAATCAGGATCCGCTTTTACAATGCGAACAGGGAAGAGAAGATTTTTGGGACTATATCATAGAGCTTCAAAATCAGGGGTGGTCAGTTGCCATGCATGGATATAGACATCTATATGAGACAAAGCATGGAGGAATGTTTCCGCTGAATCATTTTTCGGAGTTTGCAGGTCTGTCTTATGAAGAACAATCTGAAAAGATCAGACAGGGCAAAGAAATCTTTTTAAGCCATGGGATCCATACAGACATTTTCATGGCACCGGGTCATTCCTATGATAAAAACACACTGAAAGCACTGAAGGAGCATGGATTTCACTATATTACAGATGGATTCGGATACAGACCATACCGCTATCTTGGTATGACCTTTTTACCGATCGCATTTCACAGTATTCGTTCCATTCAAAAAAAGAACAAAGAGATGACAACGCTGGTCTATCACCTGAATCATACAAAACAAGTACAGTTCGAACAGATCAGAAACTTATTACAGAATCAGGCATATCAGTTTGTATCCTATTCAGACATACTGAAGCTGGAACCCAAAGAGCGAAAACTACCTGGATATTTACTGGAACGAATCAAGGCTGAAATGAAACATGACCTGATGAAACTAAAAAACTTTATCCGCAGGAGATAACAATGTCAGAACCAATCAGAGTATTACATGTACTTGGCGGAGTCAGCCTTGGAGGCGCGGAAAGTCGTATCATGGATCTTTACCGCCAGACGGACAGAAGCAGGCTCCAATTTGACTTTTTGATCCATACAACTGAACCAGGATACTTTGAAGATGAAATTCTGTCATTAGGTGGTAAAATCTATCGCCTTCCAAGATTCAAAGGATGGAATCTGATCCAGTATCTGGAAGCGGTAAACAGATTCTTTGAAGCACATCATGAATTTGTGGCGGTACATGGCCATATGACAAGTACAGCGTCTTTGTATCTTCCTATTGCAAAAAAATACGGGATTCCACTTACCATTGCACATGCGAGAAGTGCAGGAACAGATCCAGGTATCAAGGGAATGATAACAAAGTTCTTAAGAAAATCCCTATACAAAAAGGCAGACACCTTACTCTCCTGTTCCACAGAGGCTGCAATTGCTGTTTATGGAAAAAAGAGTGTAGATAACCATATGGTACAGATCCTACCCAATGCGATCGTAACAAAAGACTTTGCTTATGACCCTGAGATGAGGGAACAGATGCGCGATAAGCTAGGCATTTCTGATCGATTTGTAGTAGGACATGTGGGTAGATTCCATTATGCAAAAAATCATGAGTTTTTAGTTTCTATATTCAAAAGTATAGCATTAAAAAGACCTGATGCGATCCTGCTCCTGATGGGAGAAGGACCGCTATTATCTGAAATAAAAGAGAAGATTCAATTGGAAGGTCTCTCCAACAGTGTGATCTTTACAGGGAATCAGCGTAATGTTTCAGATTATTATATGGCAATGGACTATCTTGTATTTCCCTCCAGATTTGAAGGACTTCCGGGTACGATCGTGGAAGCACAGTCGAGCGGACTGCAGTGTCTGATGTCAGATACAGTGACACCGGAAGTCATGATCACTGACTGTGTTAAGCGCTTGAGTCTGGATGAAACTGCTGGAAAATGGGCTGAAGAGGTACTAAAAGATACAGATCATGTCAGGATGGATCGATCAAGAGAGGTAGCACAGGCAGGATTTGATGCGAAAGCACAGGTAGAGTGGCTATTTCAGTTTTATAATAAGGATACCTATTCTGCTCCTGAAAAGATATTGTTGATGGTGCCGATGCTCCACCAGGGCGGATTTGAAAAAGTATGTGTTCGGACAGCCAGACTTCTGACAGAATCTGATTCAAATGTTGAAGTCAAAATTTTGATCTTCAATGATGAAGATATCGCCTATGATACTGCAGGACTTGAAGTGATCAATCTTGATGTGAAGAGCAGTCCGGGGAAATTTGGCAAGATCATCAATGTAATCAGGAGAGTCCGAAAAGTCAGGGCATTTAAAAAACAATATAGGAACCATATAACATATAGTTTTGGAATTACAGCAAATCTGATCAATGTACTCAGCAGAGAACAGGACCAGATCTGGGCAGGGATCAGAGGGTTTACAGATCTGTATTCCAAGACGCTTTCGTTGTTTTGTAAAAGAGCTGACTTGATCGTATGTTGTTCCAAAGCAATCGAAACCATCATTAAGGAAAAATATCAGGAAAGCAAGACAACAACTATCTATAATCCATATGATGTGAATCAAATGGAATTGCTTGCACAGGAAGAATTACCAGAAGAGATCCAACAGGCTCTTAGTGGTAAAAAAGTAATTATTTCAATGGGAAGAGAAGATGAAGTCAAAGGATTCTGGCATCTGATCAAGAGTTTTCACCAGGTGTTGCAGACAGAACCCGATGCACTACTGGTCATAATAGGGGAAGGAACCTATCTGCCTTACAAACAACTGGCACATGATCTTGGCATAGAGAGCAAGGTCTTATTTACAGGGGTTCTGATGAACCCATTTCCGTTATTATCAAAAGCAGCAGTCTATGTACTGACTTCTCTGCATGAGGGGTTTCCGAATGCACTGGTAGAAGCAATGGCGCTGTCTGTTCCTGTTATTGCAACAAATTGTCTGAGCGGACCAGCTGAAATACTTGGGAATGATCCGCAGGATTATCATGACCAAAGCCGCGTCTATGAGGCAGAATATGGAATTCTGGTTCCCATCCTGAAGGAAGAGCCTGATTTTAAACCGGATATTTATAATGAAGAGCAAACTATAGCAGAATACATTTGCAAAATCATTCAAAATGATAAATATGCAAGATACTATGCGCATCAAGGAAGAAACAGAGCAATATCGTTTTCGGATAGTGCATATCTTGAGCAACTATATAAGATGATGAGAGTAGTAACAAAACAGGGAGATCGGTATGAAGAGAAATAAAAAGCAAAGCAATCTTTTCAAAACAATTCAAAACTATTCTGTAGAAATAACAGTTTTTCTGTATCTTTTATTCCAGTTGATTTTTCATGTATCAAAATCAGTATATGGGTTTGTAACAGCATGGTATGTTACAGACTATTCTATTGGGGTGAGTTCCAGATTACTGGTAGGCAGTATTTTAAGAATTCTATTTGGAGATTATATCACAGCGGAACAGGTATATATTTTCCTGATTTTGACCTTTATTGTTTTGATATTATTGGTTTCGATCCTATCGGGTTATATGATTCGCAAAACGACAGATTCGGTCGAAAAGACAGGAGCAGTTTTTCTTCTGGCAATGTATCTGGCTTCACCTGCAGCACCGGGATATTTGTGGGTCGATGAGAACATGGGGCGTCTTGACACATTTCTCTATTTTTTAACATTGATTTTGATCGTAGTTGCATTCAAAGTCAAAAATCAGCTTATAAGATATAGCTTGCTTGGAATACTGGGAGTAGTTTGTGTTTTGACACATCAGGTCTACTTTTTCTTATTCTTTCCAGTATTATTGACAATTCTTCTGCAAGATTGGTTCGAAAGTGATTTTAAAAAGACCGTATTACTTGGAGCTGTGCTTGTAATAACAGCAGTTGCTGTCGTATTTTTATTTTTTCAGTTTGGAGGTGGTGTCAACTATTCAACACCAGAAGAATTAACTTCCGTGTTACAGAGCAGAACAAATCTTCCAATTAGTAATAGTACAATATTATATGAGTATTTCTGGACGATCAAAGATCACTTTGTGAATAACATGCTTCCAGAATTAAGGGAGAGAGTTAGATTTGGCATTATTACAGTTGTATTACTTGCTCCTGTTTTTATCATATATTTATCACTTTGGATCAAAGCGATCTACAATGCTTCTGTAAAAAAGGATAAAATAAAATATTTACTTATATTGTTTACGAATGTTCTTTATATTCCGGTATTTGCATTAATGACAGACTGGGGGCGTTGGTTTGCTGCATTTATCACTGTACAATGCTTTAGTTTTCTTTATTTGACCGGTGTTCGTGATAAGGGTATTAAAAATGGATTGGTGCAGTTAGGCGACAAGATAAGAAAGTATCCATTTTTATTTGTTAGTATCATTTTATATTTATCGCTGTTCGATAAATTTGAAGCAATTAATTATCTTCCGCAAGTTGAGACATTCTACTATACGATTTATAACATAAAGACCATCATTTTAGCTGTTTTATAGAGCGATATCGACTAGTGTTTCTTAATTATCGGTTGTTTGGAGTGATATGCTATGGTATGATAGTTTTCATGTAATTACTTAGTGGAGGAACCATGCTTAAAATTGTATTTCACTTAAATTGTCTCGAACAGGGTGGCGCAGAACGTGTTGTGACCAATCTGTCAGCACAATTTGCAGAAGAAGGATATGAAGTGATCGTTGCGACAGAATGGCAGGCAGACAATGAATTCACACTTCATGAAAAAGTAAGAAGAATTCATGTAGGCTTATCAGAAGCAGATGAATCCAAATCAAGAATGGCCAAGTATTTCATCAGAATTCGTAATCTCAGAGCGATGCTCAAACAGGAGAATCCGGATCTGCTGATTGCGTTTGCCCATAAGGCAAATTACAGATCTCTGATGGCGACCATAGGAACCAGATTCCCTGTCCTGATTTCAGTCAGAACAGATCCGGTCGGTCATTATGATTCTTTATCAGATAAAATCTTAATTCCCTGGCTCTTCCCAAGGGCAGCAGGATGTGTGTTCCAGACAGAAGGACAGAGAGAATTTTTCCCGGCGTATCTGCAGAAAAAAAGCAGGATCATTCTCAATCCGGTCAACCCAAAGTATATTGGAAGGGTACCCGTCAGCCAGCGAAATAAAACGATTTCACATGTAAGCAGACTGGTAGATTTCAAGAATCAGCCAATGTTACTGCGCGCATTTGCAAAAGTACATAAGCAATATCCGGAGTATGATCTCAAACTCTACGGAGGAGATTCCTATGATGGAACCAAAGAAATCCTGGAACAGATCATAAAGGAACTGAAACTTGGAGATTGTGTCAGTCTGATGGGAGCGTGTGATCACATTCCGGAGCAGATCGAGCATACCGCTTTTTTTGCATTCACTTCTGACTGGGAAGGAATGCCGAACGCATTAATGGAAGCAATGGCACTTGGACTTCCTGTCATAGCGACAGACTGTCCCTGTGGAGGCCCAAGAACTTTGATCAGACATGGAGAGAATGGGCATTTAATACCGATCAAAGAGGAAAAAGCGCTGGTAGAAGCGATGTGTACCCTGATAGAGCATCCTGATTATGCGAACAGGATTGGAGATCAGGCACGCAGAATTGGAGACATTACCAATGCGCATGCCATATATTTACAGTGGAAGGACTATATCCACGAAATTTGTAAAAAAGCAAATAAGAATTGAGGAAAGCAAGATGTTTTCATATGAAGAATACCGTAAAATAATTAAAATCATGCAGAAAAGCGGTAAATATACAACATTTCATGAAGCAAAAGAGAAGGACGAGTTCATTCTGATGCGTCATGATGTCGAGTTTAGTGTAGACAGAGCGTATGAACTGGCGCAGGTCGAAAAGAGCATGGATTTTACTTCAGCATATTTTTTTCAGTGGACCAATAACTCCTACAACATTCTTTCCAAAAAAAATACCGACATGATTCGTGAAATGCATGAGGAAGGTCACACGATCGGACTTCACTTTGCTGTAAACGGTCTGACTGATATTGAAGAGATTAAGGAAAAGATCATGCTGGAAATGAAAGTATTAAGCAGTATGATGGGATTTGATATTGAAACGTTTTCAGTGCATCGCCCATCCAAAGAAATACTACGGGCAAATATCAAGTTGAATGGTATTATTAATGCATATGAAGATCATTTTTTTACATTCGCTGAAGCGATTGATGACAATACAGCACTTGAAGTAAAGTATCTCTCTGATGCCATGCACAAGTGGAATTACGGCATCCCGGATGAAGAGACACTGCTGGGTAATAAAAAAGTGCAGGTCTTGACACATCCTTATTCATGGACCGAACAGGGACATGATAATTTAAATAATTTTAAAACACTGATTGAAGAACGTAATTATGAACTGCTTGAGACGATCAACGGAGAATGCAAACATTTTGCTGACATCAGACCTATGCTATAAATGATAAAAAAGAGGGAATAGTATGTGCGGAATATGCGGGTTTATATCAAAAAAACAGATCACGCTGGAACAGCTGAAAGAAATGAACCAAACCATGTATCACCGTGGTCCTGATGATCATGGAGAAGAAATTTATGTGATTGGTCAGGGATATCAGTTAGGGTTTGCGCAAAGACGGCTTTCCATTCTTGATCTGTCAGAACTGGGACATCAGCCGATGCATTCACCTAATGGCAGAGTCAGTGTTGTGTATAATGGGGAACTCTATAATTTTCATGAACTGAAGGAAGAACTATCAGACTATCCTTTCAGATCCGAATGTGACACAGAGGTCATTATAGCGGGTTATCTGAAATGGGGAATCGACTGCATCAAACGATTCAAGGGAATGTTTGCGATCGCTTTATTTGACAGAGACTCACAGGAGCTTTATCTGGTCAGAGACAGGATCGGAAAAAAGCCATTGTATTACTGGCATGAAGAAGGGAATCTGGTCTTTGCATCAGAGTTAAAACCCATTATGTCATGTCCTGATTTTCATCATACGATCAGAAGGGATGTATTGAGACAATATATGTTCCAGCAGTATATCAATGCACCCGACAGTATCTTTGAACATGTGTATAAATTGGAACCAGGTGCGATCCTCAGATTCCATAACGGAGTCGCTACGACTTCAAAATACTGGGACATTGCAACTGTTTATCAGCAGCAGGCATCTAAGCCCGTGGCTA
>JAQVCQ010000077.1 GCA_028689715.1 Lachnospiraceae bacterium | reverse complement strand
CCGGGATGATCCGCGTGTGACGAAGGTCGGAAAAATAATCAGAAGAACCAGCATTGATGAGTTTCCGCAGTTCTGGAATGTATTAAAAGGTGATATGAGCCTGGTGGGTCCCAGACCGGAAAGACCGTTATTTGTTGAAAAATTTAAAGAAGAAATTCCCAGATATATGATTAAACATCAGGTTCGCCCGGGACTGACCGGATGGGCACAGGTGAACGGCTACCGTGGAGATACCTCTATCAGGAAGCGGATTGAATATGATCTGTATTATATAGAAAACTGGACAATGGGATTTGACATTAAGATACTGTTCTTGACAGTATTTAAAGGATTTGTGAATAAAAATGCTTACTGAGCGTGAGAAACGCCGGAGCAAAAGGACCAAAGGAGAAAAATATACATGGCAACAGAAAAAAGGCGACCTTCCAGAGAGGAAGAAGCAGTGGATCGTGCAGCAAGAAGACCATCAGGTAAGAACGGAGCAAAGAAAGCAAAAAAGAAAAGAAGACGTATGGTCTTATTTATTATTGAAATATTTGTGCTTCTGATCATGCTCGTTGTATTATATGGTGTACTAAAAACCGAAAAGATCGGGAAGATCACGATCAATGAAGAAGATATCGTAATTAATGAAGAAGTAGAAAACAATGTTACGATGCAGGGATATCGTAATATCGCTTTATTTGGTGTGGATGCCAGAAATGGTGCACTCGGTAAAGGAACACGTACGGATACGATCATGATCGCTTCCATTAATGAAGATACAAAAGAAGTGAAGCTGATTTCTGTTTACAGGGATACCTATCTGAATCTTGGAAATGATTCTTACAATAAAGCGAACTCAGCATATGCTAAGGGTGGTCCGGAACAGGCGATCAATATGCTGAATATGAATCTGGATATGAATATCACTGATTACGCAACGGTCGGATTTACAGGGCTTGTTGATACTGTAGACGAACTGGGCGGTGTTATGATCGAAGTGGATGAAGCAGAGATCGATCATTTGAACAATTATCAGATCGCTCTTTCAGAAGATCTGGACAGATCCTACAATCCTGTTAAATCAACAGGATACCAGTTGCTTGATGGAATGCAGGCAACAGCGTATTGCCGTATCCGTTATACAAAAGGCGATGACTTCAAACGTGCAGAACGTCAGAGAGAAGTACTTCTCGCATGTGTAGAAGAGGCTAAAAAAGCTTCTCCTGCTACATTGAACAGTATTGCAAACAAAGTATTCCCATCTGTTGCGACATCTTTGAGCCTTGATGAGATCATTAGCCTGCTGACAAGTATTGCAGATTATGAAGTTGGTGATAACACCGGTTTCCCATTTGAGACCAATAGAACAACAGGCAATATAGGAAGCAAGGGAAGTTGTGTTATTCCATATTCACTGGAAGAAAATGTTGAATTACTTCATGCATATCTCTTTGAGTCAGAAACTTATGCAGTTTCAGACAGTGTAAAAGAGTTTAGTGATAAAATTGAAGGAGATACCTCTGCTTATGTTGGCAAGAGTACTGGCGGGACAACTGCAGATACTACAGAATCAACAGAAGAATCGACCGATGAAGTATCGACTGATACGGAAGAATCGGCAGAAGAATAAATAAATTATGAAAAGGGCCGATAGCATTACCGGCCCTTTTTTGATAGGGTGGCGGAATATATGTATAAAAAAATTGATGTGATCATTCCTTCTTATAAGCCGGATAAAAAGTATCTGAAACTGATTCAGATGCTTCAAAAACAGACCTATCCGGTCAACAGAATCATAGTCTTGAACACGGAAGAAAAATTCTATGAGAGGCTTTTATTTGGAACCGGATTTGGTGAACAGAATAAAAATGTAGAAGTCTATCATCATTCCAAAAAAGAATTTGATCATGGAATGACAAGGAACAAAGGCGTAAAGAGATCTGATGCAGAACTGTTTCTGTTCATGACGCAGGATGCAGTGCCGGCAGATGAATTTCTGGTTGAAGAGTTGGTAAATGCTGTTTCAAAAGAAGGTGTATCTGTTGCATATGCAAGACAGCTTGCAGACCAGGATTGCCATCCAATCGAGCAGTTCACGCGCAGCTTTAATTATCCTGAAGAATCCAGAATCAAATCATCAAAGGATCTCCAGGAACTGGGGATCAAAACATTTTTTTGCTCAAATGTCTGTGCCATTTATCGCAGAGATATTTTTGACAGTCTTGGTGGTTTTATTAACAGGACGATATTTAATGAAGACATGATCTATGCAGCCAAAGCGATCCAGGCGGGATATTCAGTTGCATACGCAGCGGATGCCAGGGTGATACATTCCCACAACTATACAGCAAATGAGCAATTCCACAGAAACTTTGATATTGGAGTGTCTCAGGCAGATTACCCCGAAGTATTTTTGGCGTATCCTTCCGAATCTGAAGGAATCAAAATGGTAAAACAGACGGCTGCATATTTGAAACAAACAGGAAAACAGAATCTGATCCCAACACTTGTGATCAGGAGCGGATGTAAATATCTCGGATATAAGCTTGGTGTGAATTATAAGAGATTACCTAAAAAAATGGTCATATCACTTAGTATGAACAAGGATTACTGGAGACTACATTCACTTAAAAAAGAAGTATCCGGGATCGATGCGACAAAAGGCTATGGAAAAACAGAAGCTGAAACGAAAAAGTAGGAGGACCACCGAATGTGCGGGATAGTAGGTTATATTGGGAAAGAGCAGGCTTCCGGAATTATATTAAATGGACTTGAAAAACTGGAATACAGAGGATATGATTCTGCTGGAATGGCAATATTTGACGGTAGCAAGATCAATATTACAAAAGCAGTTGGCAGATTAAAAGCACTGGATGAAATTACGCACGGCGGTGCATCTATGCCGGGGAATGCTGGAATCGGCCATACCAGATGGGCGACACATGGGATACCGAATCATGTAAATTCACATCCTCATTTTAATGTGCAGGAAACAATTGCAGTCGTTCATAATGGGATCATTGAAAATTATCTTGCGTTGAAAGATAAGCTGATCAACAAAGGCTATACTTTTGTTTCGGACACAGATACTGAAGTCATAGCACATCTGCTTGATTATTATTATAAAGGGAACCCTCTTGAAGCGATCACAAAGGTTCTTCACAGGGTAGAAGGCTCCTATGCATTTGGTATTTTGTTTGCAGAATATCCGGATGAACTGTTTGCTGTCAGAAAAGGAAGTCCTCTGATCGTTGGTAAAAATGATTCAGGAAGCTTTATTGCATCGGATGTTCCGGCAATACTGAAATATACACGCAGTGTTTATTTTGTTGATGAGCAGGAGGTCGCCTGTTTAAAAGCGGATTCTATTCGTTTCTTTACAGTGGATGAGGAAGAGATCCATAAAGAATGTGTGCATATCGACTGGGATGAAAATGCAGCAGAAAAAGGCGGATATGAGCATTTCATGCTAAAGGAAATGTATGAACAGCCAAAGACTGTTCAGGATACGCTGATGCCCAGAATCAAAGGTGAGGATATTGTCATTGAAGAGTTGGGAATGTCTGATGAGGATATGAGACAGATCAAAAAAATCCATATTGTAGCCTGTGGGTCTGCTTATCACACTGGCGTTACCGGTAAATATATTATTGAAGGACTTGCGAGAATTCCTGTTGAAGTAGATGTTGCATCAGAATTCAGATACAGAAATCCTGTTCTTGAAGAAGGTGGTATGGTCATTGTCATCAGCCAGTCCGGAGAGACAGCAGATACACTTGCAGCACTCAGAGAAGCAAAAGAACGTGGGTTTAAAGTACTGGGTATCGTGAACGTGGTAGGAAGTTCTATTGCAAGAGAAGCAGACAATGTGATGTATACCTGGGCAGGTCCGGAAATCGCTGTTGCAACGACAAAAGCATATTCAGCACAGCTGATCGCGCTTTATCTGCTTGCACTTAAAATTTCTAAGGTAAGAGGCGTTCTTGCACAGGATGACTTATCCTGCATGATCGAAGATCTGAAACGTCTTCCAGATCAGATTGAGATGTTATTGAATAATAAAACAAAAATACAGCACTTTGCAAATCGTTATATCGGAGCAAAAGATATCTTTTTCATCGGCAGAGGAATTGATTATGCGATTTCCCTGGAAGCTTCGCTAAAATTAAAAGAAATTTCTTATATTCATTCAGAAGCCTATGCGGCGGGTGAATTAAAACATGGAACGATTTCCCTGATTGAAGAAGGGACTCTCGTTGCTGCAGTATCGACGCAGAAGAGTCTTTATCAGAAGACCATCAGCAATATGGTAGAGGTGAAATCAAGAGGTGCATTTGTACTTGCTGTCACGAACGAGGGAAATACTGAGATTGAGAAAGCAGCAGACTATGTAATTTACATTCCTGAAACGAATCAGTATTTTACCAATTCACTTGCGATCATTCCGCTGCAGCTCTTTGCCTACTATGTTTCAATAGGCAAGGGATGCGATGTTGATAAACCAAGGAATCTTGCTAAATCTGTTACTGTAGAATAATCCAGTTGAAAAAAGTCATCGTTTGGGTCATAATAGACTTGAACGATGACTTAATTTAATGGGATATTTATCCCTATTTTTACTGGGAACTTGAGATCGGACAAATCGTGTAACCTAATTCATGTTTTTATATTGTGAAGGGGGATTTGTATGAGCAGTATCAGTAAGAAAGAGTATTTTGAGTTTGGACCGTGGCTGACCAGAATTGGTGGAGCCGAAGACATTCCGGAACAGTTTGCATCGGTAAAGAATGAGATCCTTGGTGGAACGTTTATGTTTAAGATTCCCCGGAATATTGACAGATCGAGTGCAAAAGAAGGGATGCTTCTCTACGATGTCATCATATCTATAGATGATGTGTATTTTAAGAAATTCACCTGTGATGGTGAAAAAGTCGAGAGCAGCAATATTGCACTAAAAGACATTGTGTATTTGCAGTATGAGATCAATCTGCTATATGGAGAATTGATACTGGCAGCGGAGTCGGAAAAAGTTGAGATTATATTCAATACCGTTTCAAGTGACTTGATTTTTGAGGTGGTTTCCTTCCTGAGGAAACATTATGTAGTTGGAAAGGCCATGATCGATCTTGATAAGATTGAAGAAAAAGAAGTGGAAGAGTCATTTCTTTACCGTTCTTTATTGATCAGGGAAAGAGCCGGAGAAAAAATTAAAATTGTTGCATACCAGCCATTTATGGAGCTGAAAAAGGGTGAAGCAACCAATATCAGACAAAGGTTAAGCCTTTATCAGGAACCTGTGCTACAGGATTCTATGTTCCTTACAAATGGCAGAGAGTTGGGAATATTGACCAGGGTCAAAGAAGTTAAGGATGAGATCGAGTCAGATTATGGTTACAGACATACCTATATACCGCTTGAAAACATTAAGTTTTTGTCAATGAAGCAGGATGAACAGCTGAATAATCTTGATATTTTAAGAATTCTTGTAAATGATTATGAAGTAGAGGTCAGAGTTGGTGAGAATTTCGCAGTAGATGCGCTGATCAGATTGCAAAAAAGATAAGAGATACGTTACAGGCATGGCCGGATAAAAGTCATGTCTGTTTTTTTCTAAATAGAAAATTAATAAATAGAAAATAATTTTATCACAGATTGAACACAATTGAACTTTATACTCTGCTTATAAAATAAATTCGTGATCTGGTCTGGAACGTTCAAACCAGGGCACGGTCTTAATAAAGGAAACAATATTTGATTGGGAAAGAGGTCGATGGTATGAATGATAATTATGATCAAAACTTAAACGAGGGTTTACCTGTAAATGGAAATGACCCAAACAATAATGAAGCACCAGAAAATAATAATAATCAGTCCAGACAGGATGGAGATCGTACGCAGGCAGATTCGGGCAACGGAGCGAACAGACAGGAAGGCTACCGCGGGATGTATTCCAATACTTACGCAAATGACTATGGTAATGTATATAGAAGCGGTCCGTATGTACAGAAGCAGCCTGAGAAAAAGCCACCTAAGAAAAATAGTCATTTTTTAAGGAAGACAGCTGTTGCAGTATCGATGGGATTGTTTTTTGGATTTTTCGCTGGAGTCGCATTTTATGCAGTAGGATCTGTCAGTGATTATATGACAACTTCACAGCAGGAAATCATAACACAGGAACCTGCAGAAATACCGCAGGAAAGTGTAGCAGATTCTTCAGAGGCAATTACAGCACAACAAAGTGTCACAACGGTTGTTACTGATGTGACTGAAGTCGTAGATAAGGTTATGCCATCGGTAGTTTCGATTAATAACACATTCGTGACACAGGAAGATTATTTCGGACAGACACTTGAAAGCGAGCAGACTGGATCCGGATCAGGAATTATAGTAGGTGAAAGCGATTCAGAACTTTTAATTGCGACCAATTACCATGTTGTAGAATCTGCTGATGAATTAACAGTTCAGTTCATCGATGGCAAGGAAGCACAGGCACAGATGAAAGGCAGCGATTCAGGTATGGATCTTGCGGTAATTGCGGTTCAGCTTGCAGATCTTGAGGATAGCACAAAAGCAGCCATCAGCGTTGCTACACTTGGGGATTCTGATGCACTTAAGGTTGGGGAACCGGCAATTGCAATTGGTAATGCGCTTGGATATGGACAGTCTGTTACGACAGGTGTAATCAGTGCTGTGAACAGATCCATTGTAGATGCTACTTCTACAACAGGTACTGGTTCTGAAAGCGTCACATCTTTGATTCAGACTGATGCAGCAATTAATCCTGGTAACTCAGGAGGTGCATTATTGAATGTAAAAGGTGAAGTAATAGGAATCAACTCCAACAAAATTGGCGGTGAAGTTATTGAAGGTATGGGATATGCGATTCCGATTTCTTCTGCAAAACCGATCATTGAAGATCTTATGACAAAGACCACAAAAGTAAAAGTAGATGAAGCACAGAAAGCTTATCTGGGAATTTCGGGTGTGGATGTATCTGCTGAAGTTGCCACTACTTATGGAATGCCCGAGGGAGTATACGTTGCCCAGGTCTATGAAGGAACTGGTGCTGAAAGTGCTGGACTTGTGAAAGGTGACATCATCACATCCTTTGATGGACTGTCTGTGAACACGATGGAACAGTTGCAGGATGCTTTACAGTATTATGCAGCAGGCGATAGTGTTGAAGTTGTAATTCAGCAGGGAAGCCCAACGGGATATCAGGAGAAAAAGATTACAATTGTACTGGGTGGAAAACCAGCACAATTTGAGTAAGCAATTAAGGCGCAGATTTTGATTCTGTGCCTTTTTCTTTCTGTTTTCTTTAGAAAAAGTTAACTTGTACCATGGTGACGGATAAATTATAATAAACAGATAAAGGCTTTGAAAGACAGGCAAAGGGATAGCAGTTAAAGGAGAAGGGTATGAGTGAAGAAGAAAAAGATGCAATGTTTTCTGAAGAGGACGTGAATCTTAAAATAGAAAAGGAATCAGATTCTGAAGATGACAGAGATGATGAATATGAAGATGTATGTTTTATCTGTCGCAGACCGGAAAGTAAGACGGGAAAAATGTTCCGACTTCCTAATCATATCTGTGTCTGCAATGACTGTATGCATAAAACGATGGACACAGTCAGCCAATTCGATTATCAGGGATTGTTAAATAATCCAGGAATGATGGGACCGGTCAAGGCAAAGAAGCAGGACTCGGATGATGGAGAAGAAAAAACACAGGATAAGCTGAAGGAAAAATTTCCAAATATCAGTTTTGTTAATCTTGCAGATCTACAGGGAGATGGTGGAATTCCGAACCGTCAGAAGGTGAAAAAGAAAAAAAGTGAAGTGCCGCCCATCTCAATTAAAGATATTCCGGCACCGCATAAGATCAAGGCGCAGCTTGACGAGTATGTAATTGGGCAGGAGAAAGCAAAAAAAATCATTTCGGTCGCTGTCTATAATCATTACAAACGTGTAGCAACAGGTACAATGGATGAAATCGAAATTGAAAAGTCCAATATGCTTATGATCGGTCCTACTGGGTGCGGAAAAACTTATCTTGTAAAGACTCTGGCAAAACTTCTGGATGTGCCACTTGCGATCGCAGATGCAACATCATTAACAGAAGCCGGTTATATTGGTGATGATATTGAAAGCGTGGTTTCAAAACTTCTTGCAGCGGCAGACAATGATGTTGAAAGAGCTGAGAGAGGTATTATCTTTATAGATGAGATCGATAAAATTGCAAAAAAGAAAAATACAACGTCCCGGGATGTCAGCGGAGAATCAGTTCAGCAGGGATTATTGCGCCTGCTTGAGGGTGCTGAAGTAGAAGTTCCAGTCGGAGCAAACAGTAAGAATGCAATGGTTCCGCTCACAACTGTAAACACCAGAAATATTCTGTTCATTTGTGGTGGCGCATTTCCGGACCTGGAGGAAATTATCAAGCAGAGACTGAATAAACAGACTTCCATCGGATATAATGCGGATCTGAAAGATAAGTATGATAAGGATAAGAATGTCTTATCCAAGGTCATAGTAGATGACATTAAAAAATTCGGTATGATTCCGGAATTCATAGGTCGTCTTCCAATCATATATACACTGGAAGGTCTGACAAAAGAGATGTTAGTTTCTATTTTGAAAGAGCCTAAGAATGCGATTTTAAAACAGTATCAGAAGCTGCTCGAACTGGATGAAGTAAAGCTGGAATTTGAAGATGAAGCACTGGAAGCAATTGCTGAAAAAGCGCTTGCAAAAGAAACAGGAGCCCGTGCCCTTCGATCCATTATTGAAGAGTTCATGCTTGATATTATGTATGAGATTCCAAAAGATGATGATATCGGAAGAGTTATTATCACAAAAGCATATATTGAAGGAAAAGGTGGTCCAATCATAGATATTCGTAATAATTCAATTAGTCTGGACGATTATGGAAAAATGAAGAGTATCACAGGTGCATCACAGTAATAGAACGGTCAGCATACACGCTGACCGTTTTTTTGCACAAAATAAGAATAAGATAAAGACATTTTGTTGGAAAAGAGTTATAATAAATTTGTCTATATTCATATAAAATTAAGAATTAAAATCTTTTCATAAAAAGACTGAGAAAGAGCAGTACTGTTTTTAAAATGGTTCTGAGGGGTGGCATCATCATGAAAGGACGTTTCCATTATCTGACGATCATGTCTATGTTTCTGGCATATTTTATAGCAATTATTTTTAATTCAGACTTTTGGGGCAATCTATTATCTCCTGTCGTAACAGGTATCGCGGCGTATTATGTATATAAGGGTTATGTAAAAAGTGCCAAAATCAGAACTATGAAAGTTGCAGGGATTTTCTTTTTTGCCAGCATAGCAGCATGGGTGATCTGTGATGTGGCATGGGCAGCTTATGATATGATCCTGCACATTGATCCGGAAGAAATGGCACTGACGACCTATGGTTACTCACTGACCAATCTGTTTTTTGTGATCTGGCTGATCATATCGGGTATTCAGGAACTAAAAAGATGGAATATGGTTCAGGTGCTTGTTGACACGGTCGCGATTTCAATCAACTGTCTGATCCTGATCTGGGTATTTTTCCTTAATAAAGATATGCAGAATGTTCTTTTACTTCAATCGGATGTCGTTTCAGGTTTTTCAGTTCTGCTTGATTTTATAATTATGATCTGGACATTCATCTGGTATTTTTCAATCAGAAAAGGGAAAATCCCCCATTATATGAAGTATGCACCTCTGGGTGCCATAATTTTTGTGGTCATGGATCTGATTTATTATTATCAGTATTTTTATACTATATATGATCCTAATTCTTTGCTGGATGGAGGATATGTGCTTGGGTTAGGTTTATTGGGATATAGTGGATATTTAAAGGTTTATTCAAAAGCAGAAATCACAACGGAGTTTGAGAACCGGGGCGGACGCAATAAAGGCATCCTTTTGATTATTGCACCGCTTTTACTGGTCATATTTAAAGGACTTCAGGTAGATTATCTTTTAATGATGGTTCTGACCATTCTGTTGCATTATGTTTTCTCCAATATAACTCAGAAAAATATTTTCAGAGATGAGCTCCTCGAAAAAGAGCTTCAGTTGAATGCGAAACTGGAACGCAAGGTCGCGGAACGAACAAAAGAGCTGAATGCTTTACTGGATCAGGATGTTGTGACTGGACTTAAGAGCAGACGGTGTTTTTTACGGGAACTCAGACAGATCCTGGATTCGTCAGAAAAAGAAGCACATCTTATTTTATTTTATATCGATCTGAACAGGTATAAAATGATTAAAACAATGTTTGGGAACTTTGTAGGCGAGCAAGTCTTGAAAGAAGTAGGCGAGAGTCTGTCGGACTATTTTCATGGGAAAAATGCGTTACTGGCATCTTATGGGGAAGACGTGTATGTGATTGTGTTACAAGGTAGGTATACTTATGACGAGGGAGAAGAAATTGCTGCTGGAATTATTGAAGAGTGTAGCAGGATCTATCATGTAGACGGATATGATATCCGGGTAACACTAAATGCCGGAATCGCAATTTATCCAACCGATGCATCCTCAAAATCAGAGCTGATCAGACATGCGGATATTGCAATGTCCGAAGCACGTAAAAACGGATTTAATAAGGTGCAGAGTTTCGATGAGGAACTGGAAAAGATCGTGTCAAATAAGAACAGGATTGAAATCCTTTTGAAGAGAGCATGTTTCGATGACGAATTCACACT
>JAQVCQ010000076.1 GCA_028689715.1 Lachnospiraceae bacterium | reverse complement strand
ATCTTAATTCCAACTAATTTAAATATATCGAAAGCATACGAAGCAAACGACAAAAATGATTATCAGGAAGTATTCAGGCTGCTTGCAGGTGAAAAACTAAGTGAAGATGATCAGGAAATCCTAACAAAAGCTAAAATTGTTCTTGAAGTGGAACGGAAATTTGATTCCTATCAAAATCATAAGAAACTTGGAATGGAGTTAGAAGCAATCAATGATCTGTTTCAGGGAATAAAAAAATATAATGAATTATATGATTATGCGCAGCAATATAGTGTTGGTGATAAAATTGCCGAGATTTATCAGCGGATTCTTCAGACATTATTTGCGGAATATGATCTGGCAGAAGAAGATGTGATGACGATCATAGAGTATGATAAAGTATTATATACAAAAAAGATCAATTCCATCATATATGGAACTGCATTTGAAGATCCTTCGGTCAAAAAGAGTGAAGAAGAACCATTGCAGGATATGCTTCCGGAAGAGTCAGAATTGGAACAGTCACAAGACCAGACACCGTCCATGTCTGATAATGATATGATGGACCAGGAGCAGGAGAATAATCAGGAACAGGAATTATTTAGCGGAACTGTAAGCAGTGGAAGTGTTGATTTTAGCAAAAGTGGCATACAAGGAGAGTCAGAATGATTGCAATTATAGATTATGATGCTGGTAATATTAAAAGTGTAGAAAAAGCATTGATTCATCTTGGAGAACAGGTAGTAGTGAGTCGCGATCCGAAGGTACTACTATCGGCAGAAAAAGTCATACTTCCCGGGGTTGGCTCTTTTGGCGATGCAATGAATAAAATCAGAGGTTATGGTCTTGAAGATGTCATTCATAAAATTATAGATCAGAACACTCCGTTTCTTGGAATTTGTCTTGGATTACAGCTGTTATTTGAAAGCAGCGAAGAATCACCGGGCGTAAAAGGATTATCGATTTTACCGGGTAAAATTATTAGAATTCCAGATTCTCCAGGTATTAAAATTCCACACATTGGTTGGAACTCACTATTGTTCCCTAACAAAGGTAAACTTTTCCGGGGAATTAATGAGCAGTCTTATGTTTATTTCGTTCATTCTTATTATCTTAAAGCACATGATCCGAAAATTGTAACAGGAACGACTTATTATAGTACAGAAATACATGCAGCTGTAGAGTATAAAAATGTATTTGCATGTCAGTTCCATCCTGAAAAAAGTTCTGAAGTAGGTTTGAAAATTCTTGATAATTTTATCAAGATTGGCAGGGAGGAAACGCATGCATACTAAAAGAATCATACCATGTCTTGATGTTCATAATGGAAGGGTCGTGAAAGGTGTTAATTTTGTGAACCTGATTGATGCAGGGGATCCGGTCGCAATTGGTGCTGCTTATGATAAAGCTGGTGCAGATGAACTGGTATTTCTTGATATTACAGCCTCTTCGGACGCAAGAAAGACAGTAGTTGAAATGGTCAGAAGAGTAGCGGAGAATGTTTTTATTCCTTTCACAGTTGGTGGTGGAATCAGAACAGTTGAAGATTTTCGTGATATTTTAAGAGAAGGCGCAGATAAGGTATCTGTTAATTCAGCAGCAATTATGGATCCAGAACTGATCAGCAGAGCGGCAGATAAATTTGGGAGTCAGTGTGTTGTACTGGCAATTGATGCAAAAAAAAGAGCGGATGGTTCGGGCTGGAATATTTATAAAAATGGTGGAAGAATTGATATGGGAATCGATGCTGTAGAATGGGCCATCAGGGCAGAAAAACTTGGTGCCGGAGAAATACTTCTGACCAGTATGGACTGTGATGGAACAAAAGCAGGCTATGACATTGAACTAACGAAAGCTGTTTCAGAGAGTGTTGGAATTCCTGTTATTGCCTCAGGCGGGGCGGGAACGAAGGAACATTTTTATGAAGCACTTGTAAATGGAAAAGCAGACGCCGCTTTGGCAGCATCCTTATTTCATTTTAAGGAACTGGAAATTACAGATTTAAAACATTATTTACAGGAAAGAAATGTTTCGATCAGAATATAAATAGAGGAATCACATGCCACCAATTCAAAATGACTGGTTAAAACCACTTACACAGGAATTTAAAAAAGATTATTATAAAAAGCTGCATCAGACAGTGGTTGAAGAATATCAAAATCATAAAATCTTTCCACCGGCAGATGATATTTTCAATGCATTTCACCTGACTCCGTTTGAACAGGTGAAAGTTGTTATCTTAGGACAGGATCCTTATCATAATGATGGACAGGCACACGGATTATGTTTTTCAGTTAAGCCTGATGTTGAAATACCACCTTCGCTGGTCAATATTTATAAAGAATTAAAGGATGATCTTGGATGCAGTATCCCTGACAATGGTTATCTCACAAAATGGGCCAAACAAGGTGTATTGATGTTAAATACGGTACTGACGGTCAGAGCACATCAGGCAAATTCGCATCGTGGTATTGGCTGGGAACTGTTTACAGATGCTGTGATTAAAATTTTAAATGAGCAGGACAGACCAATTGTTTTTATACTATGGGGAAGTCCGGCACAAAAGAAAAAAATAATGCTGACGAATTCTCATCACCTGATTCTTGAGGCACCTCATCCTAGTCCACTTTCATCTTACCGAGGGTTTTTTGGAAGCAGACCTTTTAGCAAAACCAATTTATTTTTACAGAACAATGGGCTGGAACCGATCGACTGGCAGATCGAAAACATTCATAAATGATAAAAAGTATCAAAAGGAAACTTTTGATGCTTTTTTTATTGACATTTCAGCATGATGAGACTATAGTGTTCCTATATAGTACTACTAATTAAAAAATAAAATGAAACAAGAGATGAAAACACTATTAAATTTATGGTTTTCATTAATATTGAATTCCGACATACGGGAAGGAAACTATGAATCAGATTACTTTAATTGAAGAACTTGGTCAGTTTGGTCTGACCAGACAGGAAGCACAGATTTATATCAGCCTCGTCCAAAAAGGTGAGCTGACAGGATATGAAGCAGCAAAGCAAACGGGTATTTCAAGATCGAATACTTATTCCGCAATGGCCGGACTGGTCGAAAAAGGAGCTGCCTATCTAGTTGAAGGAAATGCAAGTAAATATATACCGGTTCCGCCTGATGAATTTTGCAATAACAGGATAAGGTCTCTAGAACATAGCCGGGATATCCTGAAACTTCAAATCACAACACTGCCAGAGCCATCGGAAGGGTATATTACGATTACGGGGATAAAACATATCAGTAATAAAATCTATCATATGATTGAACATGCAGAAAAAAGAATTTATATTTCTGCCACAAAAGCCAGGATCGAAGAATTAAAGCCGGAACTGATCAAAGCAATAGAACGAAAAATCAAGGTTGTAATCATATCAGATGCAACGCTGGATTTTGAAGGATCCATTCGGTATCTGGCAGAGAACAAAGGAAAACAGTTTCATCTGATCTGCGACTCTAATCAGGTACTGACGGGAGAAGTCAGCGGTATGAATGCAGATACATGTCTGTTCTCTGGACAGTCAAATTTTGTGAATGTCTTAAAAGAAGCAATGCGTAATGAAATAAAATTACTGGAACTTACACAAGAAGGAGAGAAATCATGAGTAAAACACCATTTGTTACCAAAGAAAAGATTGAAGAAATCGTAAAAACATATCCGACCCCATTTCATATTTATGATGAAAAGGGAATCAGAGATAATATGAAGGCTTTAAAAGAAGCCTTTTCCTGGAATAAGGGATTTAAAGAATACTTTGCAGTAAAAGCAACACCCAACCCATATTTAATCGAAATATTGAGAGAATTAGGCTGTGGATGTGACTGCTCTTCCTTAACAGAATTAATGCTTTCAGAAGCAATGGGAGTTGTGGGAGAAGAGATTATGTTTTCATCCAATGAAACGCCTGCATCTGAATATCAGTATGCACAAAAACTTGGTGCAATCATTAATCTGGACGACATAACACATATTGAATATTTAGAAGAAGCACTTGGGATGATTCCTGAAACACTAAGCTGCCGCTATAATCCAGGTGGCGTTTTTAAGGTCAGCAACAGTATTATGGACAATCCTGGAGATGCAAAATATGGTTTTACAACAGAGCAGCTGTTTGAAGGATTTCGTATCTTAAAAGAAAAAGGTGTAAAGAACTTTGGTATTCATGCTTTTTTAGCAAGCAACACAGTCACAAATGAATATTATCCAGAACTGGCAAAGCAGATGTTTGAACTTGCTGTCAGACTGAAAGAAGAGACCGGTGCCAATATTACATTTATCAATCTTTCTGGTGGTATAGGGATTCCTTATTTACCGGATCAGGAAGGGAATGATATCTATGAAATTGGCAATGGTGTCAGAGAAGCGTTTGAAGACGTATTAATTCCTGCTGGAATGGGTGATGTTGCAATTTATACAGAACTTGGAAGATATATGATGGGACCATTTGGGCATCTTGTCACAACTGCAATTCATGAAAAACATACACATAAAGAATACATAGGCTGTGATGCCTGTGCAGTCAATTTGATGAGACCTGCAATGTATGGATCTTACCATCATATAACAGTGCTTGGGAAAGAAGACCAGCCGGCTGATCGTAAATATGATATTGTTGGTTCTTTATGTGAAAATAATGATAAATTTGCAATAAACAGGATGCTTCCGGAAATTAAACCAGGGGACAGACTTGTTATACATGATACCGGTGCGCATGGATATTCCATGGGATATAATTATAACGGAAAACTGAAGTCAGCAGAACTTCTCTTATGTGATAATAAAGAAGTCAAACTGATCAGGCGTGCAGAAACACCAAAAGACTACTTCGCAACCTTTGATAATCTCCCAATATACGATAAATTTAATTTCTAATTCCTTTTTTAGAGTTGCTTATGATATAGAAAAAGTGTATAATTCTTGTCGTTAGTAATTGTACCTACAGGTATTGAGAAGGAGAATAAGAATGAGCAAAAGACCGAACGTTTTAATGATACTGGACGGATATGGATTAAATAGTAATGAAGCAGGGAATGCAGTGGCTGAAGCAGCAACACCTGTTATGGATAAATTAATGGCAGAATATCCATTTGTAAGAGGAAATGCAAGTGGAATGGCTGTTGGACTTCCAGAAGGACAGATGGGAAATTCAGAAGTTGGACATCTTAATATGGGAGCAGGTCGTATTGTATATCAGGAATTGACAAGAATTACAAAAGAAATCATGGATGGGACTTTTTTCGAGAATCCTGCTTTATTAAAAGCAATAGAAAACTGTAAAAAAGAAAATTCTGATCTTCACTTTTTTGGATTACTGTCTGATGGTGGCGTGCATAGCCATAATACACACTTATACGGTCTATTGGAACTGGCAAAAAGAGCCGGACTTGAAAATGTGTATGTACATTGCTTCCTTGATGGAAGGGATACACCTCCTTCAAGCGGAAAAGAATTTGCGATTGCATTAGAAGAAAAAATGAAGGAAATTGGTGTTGGTAAGATTGCATCTGTTTGTGGACGCTACTATGCAATGGATAGAGACAATAACTATAACAGAGTAAAAACTGCTTATGATGTATTAACAGCAGGAATTGGAGCTGAGGCAGAAAATGGTCCACAGGCAATTCAGAATTCATATGATAAGAATGAAACAGATGAATTTGTAAAACCAACAATAATCATGGAAAATGGGAAACCAGTTGCTACGATTAAAGATAAGGATTCTGTTGTATTTTTTAATTTCAGACCAGATCGTGCAAGAGAAATTACAAGATGTTTTTGTGATGACGAATTTAAAGGATTTGAAAGAGAGAAAAGACTGGACCTTATGTTCGTCTGCTTTTCTGATTATGATCCTTCTATCCCAAATAAAGAAGTTGCATTCCATAAAGTAGGGATTACGAATACTTTTGGTGAGTGGCTTGCAGCAAATAATATGACACAGGCGAGAATTGCTGAAACAGAAAAATATGCGCACGTTACTTTCTTTTTTAATGGTGGAGCAGAAGAACCAAATAAAGGAGAAGACAGAATTCTGGTGAATTCTCCAAAAGTTGCTACTTATGATCTGAAACCAGAAATGAGTGCATATGAAGTGTGTGAAAAATTGGTTGAAGCGATTTTATCTGAAAAATATGATGTAATTATCATCAATTTTGCAAATCCTGATATGGTAGGACACACAGGTGTAGAAGCTGCTGCGATTAAAGCGATTGAAGTAATTGATGAGTGCGTAGGAAAAACTGTGGATGCAATTAAAAAAGCAGATGGAACACTCTTCATCTGTGCAGATCACGGAAATGCTGAACAGTTAGTAGATTATGTAACAGGTGAACCATTTACAGCACATACAACGAACCAGGTTCCATTTCTTCTTGTGAATTATGATGACGCTTATACATTACGTGAAGGTGGATGTCTTGCAGATATTATTCCTACCATGATCGAGATGATGGGAAAAGAAAAACCAGCTGAAATGACAGGGACCTCACTTTTAATCAAAAAATCATGACAGGAACGATTGTAAATACGATTGCAGTTATAGCAGGTGCCTTCATTGGTATGTTCTTAAAACGCGGATTGCCCGAACGTTTGGCAGACACGCTGATGAAGGGACTGGGATTATGTACCTTATACCTTGGAATTACGGGACTGATGAAGGGGGAAAACTCCCTGATCCTGATTTTATCAATGGTTGCAGGAACACTGATCGGAGAAGGTCTGAATCTGGAGGGAAGAATCAACAACCTTGGTGAATGGCTTGAAAGTAAATTTTCAGACCCTGAGTCAGGTAAGGCATCCTCCATAGCAGAAGGCTTTGTTACAGCCAGCCTGTTATTTTGTGTTGGCGCTATGGCAATTGTTGGCTCACTTCAGAGCGGTCTGACCGGAAATCATGAAATGATCTACAATAAATCAATCCTTGATTTTGTAGCGGCAATTATATTTGCCTCCACACTGGGAATTGGTGTAGCTTTTTCGGCTGCATTTGTCTTTATTTATCAAGGAAGTATAACACTATTAGCCCAGTGGATCGCACCGTTTTTAACTGATGCTGCGGTAAAAGAGATGACCTGTGTAGGATCTGTGATTATACTGGGTCTTGCTCTCAACATGCTGGGAATCACAAAACTCAGGATCATGAATTATGTACCTGCAATTTTTATTCCCATTATACTGTGTAATTTTATGTAAATATGCTTGATTTTGTATAAAATTAACAGATTTATATAAAAACTGGTTGCTATTCATATACTCATATGTTATTATTAATAGTGCTTGATATTAGGAGGTGTGAAAATGGGAGTCTTAAGACTTATTCTTACTATAATCTTTATTATCGTTTGTATTTCATTAACAGTACTGGTTTTACTTCAAGAAGGAAAATCAGCAGGACTTGGAGCGATCAGCGGCATTGCTGAGACATACTGGGGAAAAAATAAAGGCCGTTCCATGGAAGGTGCACTTGTTAAAATCACAACTGGTTTGGCAATCGCTTTTATTGTACTGGCTGCTGTTTTGAATATTTCGAGATTTTAGATACAACCATAAAACACTCTTGCAAAAGAGTGTTTTTTTTTAACGATTTACAAGGGAGAGGGGTGACAGCATGAAACATAAAAAAGAGGAAATAAAAGGTAGAACTATAAAAAAAGATAATTTGAAAAAAGATAATTTTAAAAAAGAAACTGTAAATAAAGAAACTGTAAATAAAGATAAATACAAAAAGTCAAAGCTTGAAAGTTTTAATTCGAAGAAAAAAGGAAAAAAACATTACACTGAAAATCTCAGTTTGAATGATAATGATAAAAAAAGAAATCAGAAAAAAGATCATCAAGAGCAGGACATTATAACAACGCAAAGGAAACATCTGATTCTGGCGTTTCTTACTGATCCACTTTATATTCCAATGAAAGAAAAAGAAATTGCAGTATTAATGCAGGTCTCAAAATCCGAAAGAGATCATTTTTCAAATCTGATCAAGGAATTAAATCAAGAAGGAAGCATTGAGATCTCTTCTAAAGGGAAAATAACAATAAGCACAGGAGAAAAACTGATTGGAACTTTTATTTCTCATTCGAAGGGTTTTGGATTTGTCATGATCGAAGGCCGTGAGGACGATTTATTCATACCGGAAGACAATGTAAATGGTGCATTTCACCAGGATACGGTAGAAGCACGAATCGTTCCCGGACAAAAAGGGAAACGTCAGGAAGCTGAAATTATCAGGATTGTTTCGAGAGGAATGAATACGATCATTGGAACATATGAACAAAGTAAAAATAACTTTGGATTCGTGATTCCGGATAATCAGAAAATCGCTTCTGATGTTTTTATACCAAGAGAACGATCAAAAGGCGCTGTGAACGGACATAAAGTAGTTGTAGAAATTACTGATTATGGGAAGGATCACAAAAAGCCGGAAGGAAAAATAATTGAAATACTGGGACATATGGATGATCCAGGCGTTGATATTATTTCAATCATAAAAGGTTACGATATTCCAACAGAATTCGGTGAAAAAGTCATGAACCAGATAGAGAGAATTCCGGTGGAAGTACAGACTGGAGATCTTCAGGGCAGAATGGATCTTCGATATGAACAGACAGTTACCATAGATGGAGAAGATGCAAAAGATCTCGATGATGCAATCAGTCTGACAATGGAAGGGGATTGCTACAGACTGGGTGTGCATATCGCGGATGTATCAAATTATGTGCAGGAAAATTCTGCACTTGACCGAAGTGCATTGGAACGTGCGACCAGTGTTTATCTGGTCGACCGCGTTGTTCCAATGCTTCCACATCAATTGTCGAACGGAATCTGCTCTTTGAATCAGGGCGTTGACAGACTTTCACTTAGTTGCATTATGCTCTTTGATTCAAAAGGAATTTTAATGAATTATAAAATTGCTGAAACGATCATACATGTTGACAGAAGAATGACTTACACAAAGGTCGCAGCAGTTTTAGATGGAGATCAGGAAGCAATAGCTGAATACCAGGATTTTGTCCCTATGTTTGAAAGGATGCGCACTCTGGCAGGATTATTAAGGGAAAAAAGGAAAAAAAGAGGATCAATTGATTTTGATTTTCCGGAGAGTAAAATCATACTTGATCGTGAAGGTCACCCGGTTGAAATCAAACCTTATGATAGAAATATTGCAACGAAGATCATTGAAGATTTCATGCTCGCAGCAAATGAAACAGTTGCAGAACATTTTTTCTGGCTTGAGTATCCGTTTGTATATAGGACACATGAAAATCCGGATCCTGAAAAAATAAAACAGCTCAGTTTATTCATTTCAAATTTTGGTTATTCCATTAAAACAACAGCAGAAGAAGTGCATCCAAAAGAATTTCAGAAATTATTAGCTAAAATAGACGGCACAAGTGAAGAGGCGTTGATCAGCAGGCTTACATTGAGAAGCATGAGACAGGCAAGATACACAACAGAATGTACAGGACATTTTGGTCTGGCATGTGAATATTACTGCCATTTCACTTCTCCAATACGTAGATACCCGGATCTTCAGATCCACAGAATCATAAAAGATCATATCAGGGGAAGAATGAATCCTGAAAAGATTGAATACTACAGGGACAGATTACCGGAAGTGGCAAAACAGTCATCGGCAATGGAACGTAGAGCTGACGAAGCAGAACGGGAAACAGATAAGCTGAAGAAGGTCGAATTCATGGAAAGTAGAATTGGTGAAGTATACGAAGGTGTCATTTCGGGGATTACAAATTGGGGAATTTATGTCGAACTACCTAATACAGTAGAGGGAATGATTCGCGCTTCAGATCTGTTGGATGATTTTTATGTGTATGATGATAAAAACTATGAAATGACAGGACAGAGAACAGGTAAAAAATATAAATTAGGTGAAAAAATTCTGATTCAGGTATATAATACAGACAGAATATCCAGAACAATTGATTTCCGGGTAGCGCAGCAGGAGGACTAATACAACATGGCCAAGGAAAGTATGAAACTAGTTGCAAATAATAAAAAAGCATATCATGATTATTTTATTGAAGATAAATATGAGACCGGAATTGTACTGCATGGTACAGAGGTAAAATCATTAAGAATGGGAAAATGCAGTATTAAAGAGTCCTTTATCAAAATTGAAAAAGGTGAAGTGTTCGTTTATGGGATGCATGTCAGTCCATATGAAAAAGGAAATATCTTTAATAAAGATCCATTGCGACCCAAAAAGCTATTGATGCATCGCTTTGAAATAATGAAACTGACTGGCAAGATTGCAGAACAGGGCTATACGCTGGTTCCGCTACAGGTGTATTTCAAAGATGGAAGAGCGAAAATGGAGATAGGTCTTGCAAGAGGTAAAAAGAATTACGATAAAAGACAGGATATCGCCAAAAAGGATCAGAAAAGAGAAGCAGAAAAAGAGTTTAAAATCAGAAATCTGTAAATATTAAAAAACAATAACCGGTTGACCTTTTGAGTAACAGGAAATATAATGGTATTAGGAACTACCGGTTTCATCCGGGGTAGTCAAGGTTTCGACGGGGATTTTGAAGCTGGAGAAGCAAGCCGTTGCGATACGTTAAACGCAAAAATAAATTAAACGCTGAAGATAATTTAGCTTACGCTGCCTAGTGGCAGCTGTCAATCTTAAAGCACCTGTCCTTTAAGAACCTGGCATCGACTAGATAGGAAACGACATATGCTAAGCTTTGCACATATGGGCGTATCATGAAGCTACTAAATGTATCTGTGTGTCAGTAACCGGATACAGGAGGGAATG
>JAQVCQ010000008.1:44672-49376 GCA_028689715.1 Lachnospiraceae bacterium | reverse complement strand
TTTGCCGGAGAACTATTCCTGAAGAATAAAATAGAAAAAACACGTTCGCTTCATGATACGACGAAGCTGGCTGGTGGAAAAATCATCATCAGTAAATATCATAATACAGGAGCCTGTCTGAATCTGGGACATAAAAAACAAAAGCTGGTCGCTTTTATTTCCGTATTGTTTACGATACTTATGGCTGTTGTTTTTTTACTGACACTGACAACAAAAGGAAATACAGCGATCAAACTTGGTCTCGCCTGTTTGCTGGGGGGTGCGTTCAGCAATACCTATGACAGACTGAAAAGAAAATATGTGGTAGATTATGTCAGCTTTAAGACACCTTTTAAAAAGCTGAATTCTATTATATTTAATATATCTGATTTTTTGATTGCAATTGGTGCGGCGGTTACAGCAATCGCAGTTATTTTGAATCCAAATATCTGATCTTGAGTTGTAGTGTTTTAAAAAGAATTATGATACTATTTTATTTATAAACTCGGTGAGAGTTCTGCGAGTAAGTCAGAAAATCAAATTTAGATTTGTGAGGGTGGGTGCATGAAAGTCAGTATCAAACAGATCAGTGAGATGACGGGGTTTTCGCCTGCAACAGTATCGAATGCGCTGAATCATAAAAAGGGTGTGAACAGGGATACTGCAGCAGAAGTGTTTCGCGTTGCAAAAGAACTGGGCTATATTGATGAAGAGAAGATATCTAAAATAAAATTTGTTATGTATAAGAAAAATGGTTCCATTCTGGAAGAGACACCGTTCTTTTCGTTATTGATCGATGGGTTTGAGAAAGAATGTGGTCTGAATGGGTTCGAAATGGTGATCTGCAATCTTGACAGCAGATCTTCTGATTACGAAGATCAGATCAAATGGATGCTGAATGATACCAGTGCAGCGGTAGTGCTTCTTGGTACAGAACTTATGGATGAAGATATTGAACTGTTCAAGGGAGCAAAATGTCCGTTTCTATTGTTCGACTACTGGGATTCGGGAATGGAATTCGATGGAGTGCTGATCAATAATGCAGACTCGGCGAGACTTGCCATCCAGTATCTTATTTCGAAGGGACATAAAGAAATTGGATATCTGAGAGGACGATACAGAATTAAAGCATTTCGATCCAGACATGTTGGATATGTGACTGCCATGAATAAAAATGGATGCAAAGTGAATGCAGACTTTACAGTCACGCTTGGTACCAGTATGAATGAAGCATATCGTGACATGGCAGAGTATCTGAAAAAAAGTCCAAAACTACCGACAGCTTTTTTTGCTGATAATGATATGATTGCGCTTGGCGCGATGAAAGCAATGCAGGAAGCTGGGATCAAAATACCGGAAGATGTTTCAGTCGTAGGGTTTGATGATATTCCATTTTCTGAGATCAATTCACCGAGACTGACAACAATACGTGTTCCTAAGCATGAAATGGGACAGGCGGGAGCCAGAAGAATCATAGAACTGATTCGAAAGCCTTCCAATGCAAAGCTTAAGATACAAATCTGTACCAATTTTGTGGAGAGAGACAGTGTGAAGGAACTACTTTAACAGTATATTAAAATTTTAAAGATCATAATACATTCGTGTGTTATGATCTATTTTTATGTAAAAGTTTAATTAAAGATTTATATAAATATTTACATAGAAATAATGTGAAAATGGAAAAAACACTCTGGATATGGCTGTAAATAGTGAATTATTGATAAAAAAACGTCATTTAAATTTGTAGTATGTAACAAAAATATAAAATATATGTAAATAAAACTTGAATTAATATATAAATAATTTATAATTAAATTCAGATAAGGGCTGGAGGAATTCATGTGAAAGTCAGTATAAAACAAATCAGTGAACTAACAGGATTTTCTCCTGCTACAATATCCAATGCGCTGAACCATAAGAAGGGTGTTAATAAAGAAACTTCTATGGAGATTTTTAAAGCGGCAAAGGAACTTGGTTATATCAATGAATCAAGTATTACAAAAATCAAGTTCGTCATGTATAAACGAAATGGAATGATCACGGAGGACACACCATTTTTTTCTCTTATGATCGATGGGTTCGAAAGGGAGTGCAGAGAATCAGGTTATGAAATGGTTCTGTGTTACCTGGACAGAAGACTTCCGGATTATGAAGAACAGGTCAAATGGTTGATTAATGATACATCTGCAGCAATTGTGCTCATGGGGGCAGAACTGATGGAAGATGATATCGATGCATTCCGTGGGGTAAAGTGTCCGTTCCTGACACTGGATTACTGGAATTCGGATATGAGTTTCGATGGGGTAGCAATCAACAATACAGACTCAGCCAGAATGGCAACGGATTTTCTGATCAAAAAGGGACATACAAAAATCGGATACTTAAGAGGAGCTTTTCGAATCAAGGCATTCAGAACAAGAGCTGTTGGATTTCGGATCGCAATGAATAAATATAATATACCGGTCGACAATCAGTTCATCCTGACACTGGATACGACCATGGATGGTGCTTACCGGGATATGTGCGAAATCCTGAAAAAGAAGAATCCACTGCCGACAGCATTTTTTGCAGACAATGACATGATCGCACTTGGTGCCATGAAGGCGATGCAGGAATTCGGGATCAGGATTCCCGAAGATGTTTCGGTAATAGGATTTGACGATCTTCCTTTTTGCGAGATCGCATCACCAAGACTGACCAGTCTGCGTGTTCCAAAACAGGAAATGGGACAAAAGGCAGTCCGACGTATTATCGAGATGATTAAAAACGAGAGTCCGGTAAAAATGAAAATACAGATCTGCACAGAATTCGTAGAACGTGACAGTGTCAGAAAAATAAATTCAGAATCATAGCTTAAAAGAGAGATGACAGATTATAGAGTAAAAATACATACAGAATAAAGAAATAACGGAGGAAAAGAAAGATGAAAAAAATCAAAATTGGATTGGCACCGACCAGAAGAAGTATTTTTAGCGCACCGGATGCAATCAAATACGCAAATCTCACAAGAGAAAGACTGAATGAATTAGGTGTTGATTATGCGGATATAACAGATATCAATGAAGAAGGTCTTTTATATGACGACCTTGATCTGGCAAAAATAGCGAAAAAGTTCAAAGACGAAGGCGTAAAAGGTCTCTTCCTCCCGCACTGCAATTTTGGGACCGAATATGTCTGCGCAAGACTCGCAAAGGAGCTGAATGTACCGGTGCTCCTTTGGGGGCCAAGAGATGAAAGGCCTGATGAGAATGGAATCAGACTCCGAGACAGCCAGTGTGGTCTTTTTGCAACAGGTAAAGTATTAAGAAGGTTCAAAGTTCCGTTTACCTATCTGACGAACTGCAGACTGGGAGATCCGGAGTTTGAAAGAGGGATCAAATTATTCTTATCGGTCTGTAATGTTGTCGATGTGTTCAAACATACTAGAATTCTTCAGATCGCTCCAAGACCTTTTGATTTCTGGACGACCATGTGTAATGAAGGCGAACTGCTTGAAAAATTCAATATCCAGCTCGCACCGATCCCAATGCCTGAACTGACAGCAAGAGTGAAACAGGTCAAAGAAGAAAAAACAGAAGTTGCGGCTGTTATGGAATACTGCAGAAGCATCATGAATATAAAGATCAAAGATGAAGAACTGGAAAATGTTGCGGCACTGAAAGTGGCAATGAAAGGGCTTGCAGACCAGTACGGATGCAATGCCATTGCGATCCAGTGTTGGAATGCACTTCAGTCAGAAATTGGAATTATGCCGTGTGCAGCAAATTCATTGATGAATGAAGAAGGAATCCCGGTAGTATGTGAAACAGACATCCATGGAGCAATTACAGCAGTCATGGTAGAGGCGGCAGGAATGGACGAAGCAAGAGGCTTTTTTGCAGACTGGACAGTCAGACATCCTGATAATGAGAATGGAGAACTGTTACAGCACTGCGGACCATGGCCGGTATCGGTCGCAAAAGAAAAACCTTCCATTGGTTACCCACTGGCATTTTCCCATCCAGGAGCGGTGGAAGCGGAAGCAAAACATGGCAGGATGACATTGACCAGATTTGACGGAGACAATGGCGAGTACTCCATGCTTCTTGGAAATGCAACAGGAATAGAAGGACCTTATACAAAAGGTACGTATGTCTGGATCGAAGTAGAGAACCTGAAACGACTGGAAGATAAGATCGTCTGTGGACCGTATATTCACCATTGTGTTGGAATTCACCTGGATGTTGTCCCTGTATTATATGAGGCTTGTAAGTATCTGGGAATCAAACCGGATCTATATGATCCGATTGAGGAAGATGTCAAAGCATGGATCCGAGGGGAATAAGAATAGAAAGGCAGTGAATCGGTAATGAAAAATTTAAAAATATTGTCATTTGAACTAAGAAAAGATGTAATCGATATGATCGTTGAAGGAAAAGGCGGACATACCGGTGGAGATATGAGTGTCATGGATGTTCTGATCGCACTGTATTTTAATGTGATGAACGTCTCACCTGAAAACATGGATGATCCTGACAGGGACCGTTTCATTATGAGTAAAGGGCATTGTGTGGAAGCACTCTATGCAGTTCTTGCAGCAAAAGGATTTCTTGATATTAATGAAGTTATCGATAAGTTCTCAAAATTTGGATCGGAATATATCGGACATCCAAATAATAAATTACCGGGGATCGAGATGAATTCAGGATCTCTTGGACATGGACTTCCGGTCAGCGTTGGAATGGC
>JAQVCQ010000008.1:22264-44572 GCA_028689715.1 Lachnospiraceae bacterium | reverse complement strand
ATGAAGTTATCGATAAGTTCTCAAAATTTGGATCGGAATATATCGGACATCCAAATAATAAATTACCGGGGATCGAGATGAATTCAGGATCTCTTGGACATGGACTTCCGGTCAGCGTTGGAATGGCACTTGCAGGAAAGATGGATCAAAGCCCATACCGTGTCTATACCGTCATGGGAGATGGAGAGCTCGCAGAAGGTTCTGTATGGGAAGGCGCGATGGCTGCATCCCACTATAAACTGGATAACCTTTGCGCAGTGATCGACAGGAACAGACTTCAGATCTCAGGCAGCACAGAAGATGTCATGGCACATGATGATCAGATAAAAAGATGGTCTGGATTTGGCTGGCATGTCATTGATGTGGAAAACGGAAATGATATTGATGCGCTGACAGCGGCTTTGAATGAGGCGAAAACTGTAAAAGGAATGCCTACCATGATCATTGCAAATACAACAAAAGGATATGGATCTTCCGTAATGGAAAATGTTGCTTCCTGGCATCATCATGTACCAACGGAGGAAGAATATCAGACGATCATGAAAGATTTTGAAATCAGAAAGGAGGCCGTGCTTCATGAATAAGATACCAAACAGACAGGCAATATGCGAAGTGCTCATGGAAAAAGCGGAATCCGACAAAGATATCGTTGTGTTATGTTCAGATTCAAGAGGATCGGCATCACTGGCACCGTTTGCGAAGGCATTTCCACAACAATTTGTAGAAATGGGGATCGCAGAACAGAATCTTGTCAGTGTGGCAGCAGGTCTTGCAAAATGTGGCAAAAAAGCGTTCGGTGTTTCGCCGGCATGCTTTTTATCTACAAGAAGCTACGAACAGGCGAAAGTAGACGTAGCATATTCAAATACCAATGTTAAACTGATCGGAATCAGCGGTGGAATCAGTTACGGAGCACTTGGCATGAGCCATCATTCCGCGCAGGATATTGCAGCGATGAGCGCGATTCCTAGAATGAGAGTGTATCTTCCAAGTGACAGACATCAGACAAAAGAGTTAATCAATGCATTACTTCAGGATGAAAAGCCAGCCTATATCAGAGTGGGAAGGAATCCGGTAGAAGATATCTATACAGAGGAAAATTGTCCTTTTGAACTTGACCGTGCGACCTGTCTGATGGAAGGAAGCGATGTAGGGATCATTGCATGCGGAGAAATGGTAAGACCGGCACTGGAAGCAGCAAAACTTCTTCAGGCAGAAGGAATCAGTGCACAGGTGCTTGATATGTACTGTGTCAAACCACTGGATAGCGGATCAATCATAGAGATGGGAAAAAAAGTGAAAGCTGTGATCACGGTGGAAGAACATGCACCGTTTGGCGGACTTGGATCCATGGTCAGTCAGGTATTGTCCGAGAACTGTCCGGTCAAGATGTCAGTGATGGCACTTCCGGATGCACCGGTCATCACAGGAACTTCACAGGAAGTATTTGATCACTATGGGCTGAACGCACAGGGAATTGCAAAAAAAGCGAAAGAACTCATATAGGATAAAACATGATGGAACACTATATTATTGGAATAGATCAAAGTACACAGGGTACGAAAGCGGTCCTGTTCGATTCGAAGGGTCAGATCACAGCAAGAAAAGATGCTTCGCACAGACAGATCGTAAATGACAAGGGTTGGGTAGAACATGATCCGAATGAGATCTATCATAATACCATTCGAGTCGTGACAGAACTGATCAGTGAACAAGGAGTAGATGTTGCTTCCGTAAAAGGAATCGGAATCAGTAACCAGAGAGAGACGGTACTGGTGTGGGATAAAGTGACCGGCGAACCTGTAAATCATGCAATCGTATGGCAGTGTTCAAGAGCAGAAGAGATCTGCAAAAGGATCGAACATGCAGGACATGCACAGATGATCAGGGAAAAAACAGGATTGAAATTGTCACCTTATTTTTCAGCATCTAAGGCTGCCTGGATCCTGGAACATGTTCCGGGATGTATGGAAAAAGCATCAGAAGGAAAGCTTTGTATCGGCACGATCGACAGCTGGCTGATCTATAAACTGACAGGTGGACAATCTTTTTATACAGATTATTCGAATGCATCCAGGACACAGCTTTTTAATATCCATACCCTTACCTGGGATGAAGAGATCTGCACTGCTTTTGGAATCAATAAAGACTGTCTTCCAAAAGTAATGGATTCAAATTCCTTATTCGGGACAACTGATCTCGAAGGATATAGTACAGTACAGATACCGATCCATGCAGCACTAGGTGATTCGCATGCGGCACTATATGGTCAGGGATGCCAGAGACCGGGCATGATCAAAGCAACATATGGGACCGGATCCTCTGTCATGATGAATATAGGAAGCGAGCCGATCATAAGTGATGCAGGCGTTGTAACATCGCTCGCATGGGGGATGGATGGAAAAGTCGACTATGTTTTAGAAGGAAATATCAACTATACAGGATCAGTCATTACATGGTTGCAAAAAGATCTTGGAATGATAGATTCTTACCTGGATGCACAGAAGTTGGTCTGGGAAGCCAATCCAAGTGACAGAACATACCTGGTACCAGCTTTTACAGGATTGGGAGCGCCTTACTGGGATTCTGATGCGACAGGGATCTTTTGTGGGATCACAAGAGTCACAAAGAAAGCAGAACTTGTCAGAGCCGGTGTGGAATGCATCGCTTATCAGATCGCAGATGTCATCCATGCCATGAAACAGTCTGCAGGAATCACAATTGAGCATCTTAGAACAGATGGGGGACCAACACAGAATGTATATCTGATGCAGTTCCAGAGCGATATTTTAGATGTCTGTGTGGATGCTTCCAAAGCAGAGGAACTCTCAGCGATCGGTGCGGCTTATGCAGCGGGAATCGCAGCAGGACTGTACCATAAAGATGAAATATTTGAACAGATCAAAAGAACGCACTACATTCCGGAAAAAACTTCGGAGTGGAGAAGCGAAAAATATAATGGGTGGAAAGCGGCCGTGAATATGGTGCTTTCAAAAAATTGAGATTTAACAGAAGAGTACTTCTGTAATCTAATAAATTATGTAACGTATCATAAGGAGGAAAAGAAATGAAGATCAAAGAAAAAGTTCTAAGCGTATTGTTAGGAATGGCAATGGTAGCAACACTGCTGTCCGGATGCGGAGCAAAAACAGAAGAAGCTGCACCAGCAGCAGAAGTAGCAACAGAAGAAGCAGCACCAGCAGAAGAAGCACCAGCTGAAGAAGCAGCACCAGCTGAAGAAGCAGCACCGGCAGAAGAAGCAGCTGCAACAGATGCATTACCAGGTGGCGGAAGTAACATTATGTACATTATCACACCTTCTCATTCCAATCCATTCTTTGGAACAGAAGCTACCGCTGCAAAAGCAATGGCAGAAGGACTTGGTTATGAAGTAAAAGTATTATCCCATGATGATGATGCAACAAAACAGATGGAACATTTTGAAGCAGCAATCGCTGACAAAGCAGCAGCAATCGTATGTGATAATGCTGGAGCAGATGCAACGATCGAGGCTGTTAAAAAAGCAAGAGATGCTGGAATTCCAACATTCTTAATTGACAGAGAAATCAATGAAGAAGGTGTTGCAATTTCCCAGATCGTTGCGAACAACTACCAGGGTGCAAAAGCAGTTGCAGAACTTTGGGTTGAAGCAATGGGCGAAGAAGGAAAATATGTTGAATTATTAGGAAAAGAGTCTGATACCAATGCAGGTGTTCGTTCCTCAGCATTCCATGAAGTTATCGATCAGTACCCAGACCTTGAAATGGTTGCTCAGCAGTCAGCAAACTGGGAACAGACAGAAGCATTTGATAAAATGGGAACAATTTTACAGTCAAATCCTGACATCAAAGGTGTAATCTGTGGAAATGATACCATGGCTATGGGTGCACAGGCAGCGATCGAAGCTGCAGGTCTCAAAGATGTTCAGATCATCGGTGTTGATGGATCTGATGATGTAAGAGATAAGATCAAAGAAGGAAAAATCCTTTCTACAGCACTTCAGCAATGTGCAACGATCGCACGTATGGCAGTACAGCAGGCTGATGATTATTTAAAAACAGGTACAACAGGACTGGATGAAAAACAGCTTGTTGACTGTATCGCTATCACAAAAGACAATGCAGACAAATTAAACGCATTTGACTACACAGAATAATCACTGACGAGTAAGAATAGTTACTAAAAAACAGGTATGGTCGTAAGGCAACTCTTATGACCATATCTGTAATATGAAACACATGACAGAGTCGACAAAATGATCATTACCAATATGATGATATTAAGATGATCATGAACAATATGATATATAATTTATGGATTACAAGAAGGTTTTGGTAAAGGAGCAGGTATGGGAAGACGGATAATAGCGGTTCTGATCGCAATGGGGCTTGTGATGACAACGCTGACAGGATGTGTCAAGGTTGTTAAGATCGGGGAAGAAGGAAATCTGACAGGTGAAGTAGAATTTTCGGCCAGCGATAATGTGGGAAGTTTTTGGGAAACACAGGCATTGCCTGAATTAACAGGGAAAGCAGTGGATCTGGGTGAGTTCTTAAAAGAAGCAAATGGAGACCTGGGTTCTTTAGCAGATAAATATGGAAAATATTCCATGGGAGACAGCGGTGAACTGACTTATACCGTAAAAGGTACAGGAACAGTTACAGAAGTACAGACAGAAAAAAAAGCCGGTTATATTGCAATCAAGCTCGATGGATATGATGGAAGCGAAGAAATCAAGATTCAGGTGGGCTCTGTTATAAAAGGTTCCTCTGTCAGAGATGCGCTCTCTTTTATTAAGTTCGGTGATTATACCAATCAGGAAGAGTATGCGGCAGTCAGTCAGAGTATTAATGATGTAATCATGGAAAAAGTAATTAATCCGGAGACAGCATCCGGACTGAATGGAAAAGCAATCGAATTTACAGGATGTTTTACAGTAAAAGATAATACGACAATCCTGATCACACCGGTTGTCCTGACAGAAAAATAAATTGTGGAGGGATCGCAGATGAATCAGAATGTGGTACTGAATGTAGAAAATATAGATAAGATCTATCCGGGAACCAAAGCACTTGATCAGGTATCCTATCAAGTAGAAAAAGGAAAAGTAAATGTCCTGATCGGCGAAAATGGAGCTGGAAAGTCAACGCTGATGAAGATCATTGCCGGGATCGAGCAACCTTCCAGCGGTAAGATGTTCATGGATGGAAAAGAAGTATTTTTTAAAGATACAACAGAAGCCAGAGAGCATGGGATTGGAATCATCCATCAGGAGCTGAGTCTGTTCCCCAATCTGAATGTATACCAGAATATTTTCATGGGAAGGGAATGCACCCAGGGAGCAAAATTAAATAATAAAAAGCATGTTGAATTAACCGATAAAGTACTTGCAAAACTGGAACATCCAATTGATGCAGAAACACTTGTTGGGGATCTGAGAGTCGGACAGCAGCAGATGATCGAGATTGCTAGAAATTTCATTCAGGATGATCTGAAGATCCTGATTATGGATGAGCCTACTTCCTCTTTGAGCCAGCAGGAAGTTGAAGTTCTGTTCAGGCTGATGAGAGAATTTACCCAACATGGTATTTCGATCGTTTACATTTCGCACAGACTTGAAGAGATCATGAAGATCGGTGACAATGTCACGATCTTAAGAGATGGAAAGTATGTGGCAAGGGCAGAAGTTTCAGATATTGATGTTCCATGGATCGTGCAGCAGATGGTCGGAGAAGGAAAATCCTATCCGAAAAAAAATCGTAATGTGAACTGGAAAGAAAAAGAAACTGTTCTTGAGGTAAAAGATCTGACGTTACCCAAAAGCGGTGGCGGTTACCTTCTTGATCATGTCAGTTTTCACCTGAAAAAAGGAGAAGTGCTTGGCATCTATGGTCTGATGGGAGCAGGAAGAACAGAAGTATTTGAATGTCTTATGGGGCTGCGCCCGGAACACACTGGAGAAGTTCTGTTAAATGGACAACCGGTCGAGGTGAAAAATATATCAGAACAGATCGATCGTGGATTTGCGCTGATTCCTGAAGACAGGCAGAGAGAAGGTCTGGTACAGACACTGAATATCGGTAAAAACATTTCGTTATCCAGTCTGAAAAAGTACTGCAGATTTGGATTCCTGAATGGAAAAAAAGAGAATGCAAGTATTGATAAACAGATCAAGGATATCATGATCAAGGTCGCAGATAAAAAACTTCCAATTTTGTCGCTTTCAGGTGGAAACCAGCAGAAAGTAGTCATTGGAAAAGGTATTTTAACAAATCCAGAAATACTGTTACTTGATGAACCAAGCAGAGGAATTGATATCGGTGCGAAAACAGAAGTATTTGATATCATTCATCAGTATGCGGAAAGAGGACTTTCTCTTATTGTGATTTCCTCTGAATTAAAAGAAATCGTGGCAATTGCAGACAGAGTCATTGTATTGTCGAACGGAATCAATACAGGGGAATTTGAGCAGGATGAAATATCAGAAGATGTCCTTGTATTATCATCGTATAAAGGCCATCATGGACATGAAACAAAAAAGGAGAATTCATAATATGGAAAAGTCAAAAAGAGTAAATAATAATGAGATCATTATGACTTTACTGAAAGGCAGAACTTTAATTATACTTGCAATTCTTGTCATACTTTTTAGTGTGATCACAAAAAATTTCTTTACGATCAATACAGGACTTACAGTTGCAAAGCATGTTGCATTATACGGAATCATGGGAATCGGAATGACCTATGTTCTGATCACAGGTGGTATTGACCTTTCGGTCGGCGCTGTAGCCGGACTTGCGGGAATGGTAGCAGGTGGTCTGATCAATGAAGGTCTTGTGCTTCCTATGTTTGGTGTGTCACTTTATTTTAGTGCACCAATGGTTTTTCTGATCACAGCACTTGTAGGTATTGCGTTTGGATGGTTAAATGGTGCAATCATTACAAAACTGAATGTTGTGCCTTTTATTGCAACACTTGGAACGATGAATATTGCCAGAGGACTTTCGAACTTAAGATCTGGTGGTGCAACATTTTCAAATATTGTCGGAAAAGAAGCGCTTGGAAATATGGGATTTGATGCACTGGGTAAGAATCTGTTCGGTATCCCGGTCGGCGTTGTGCTCTTGGTCGTGATTGCGATCATTGCCGGAATTATATTAAAGTATACTTCATTTGGATGGCATATTCTTGCGATCGGTGGAAATGAAAGAGCAGCAAAACTTTCCGGAATTAAAGTCAACAGAGATAAAACATTAGTTTATATGTTTTCAGGATTATGTTCTTCTATCGTTGGTATGATCGCTGCGGCACAGCTTGTGGCATCCCATCCTGCAACAGGTGAAGGCTGGGAAATGAATGCAATTTCAGCTGCTGTACTTGGTGGAACTTCAATGGCAGGTGGTATTGGAACAGCAGGTGGTACGATCATTGGTGCATTTATCATTGGTGTCATCAACGATGGTATGACAATGTATGGAGTATCTGAATTCTGGCAGAAAGTCATTAAAGGTATTGTAGTTATTCTTGCAGTCGTAATCGATCAGTTCCAGAGAAATCTTCAGGCTAAAATGGCACTTCAGGCAAGGAATGAAAATAAATAAGGAGGCTGACCATGAAAAAAAGTGGTATTATAAATGCACAGCTTGCGAAATGTATCGCAGGTCTTGGACATAATGAATTATTTATGATTTCAGATGCTGGTATGCCGATTCCTAAAGGGGTAGAACTGATCGATCTGGCGTTATGCGGAGGGGTTCCAACGTTTGAACAGGTCCTTGATGCAGTTCTTGAAGAAACAGTGGTAGAGTATTACTATCTCGCAGAAGAGATTCTTGAAAAGAATGAAAGACTTCATCAATATATTAGAACGACACTTGCACAGGTACCGTCCGAATATATACCGCATTTGACATTAAAAGAAAATACAAAAACTATCAAATTTGCGATCAGAACCGGAGAATTTACTCCGTATCCGAATATCATCCTGAGAGCCGGTGTGTCATTTCCGGTCTAGAAAGCGGGTATATGCATGAAAGTATTAAATATTGGATCACTTAATATTGATTACGTATATAAGGTAAGTCACATTGTCAGAGGTGGTGAGACGATTCTATCCGATTCGATGCAGACATTCTGCGGTGGAAAAGGTCTGAACCAGTCCATTGCGCTTGCGAAAGCAGGTGCAAGTGTATACCATGCTGGTATGATAGGTGAAGAGGGGGATATGCTGCTTGATACCTGTAAAAAATATGGAGTGAATGCAGACCTGATTCAAAAAATTGAAGGAAAAAGTGGACATACTATCATCCAGGTAGATGAGAATGCACAGAACTGTATCATATTATATGGAGGAGCTAATCAGAAACTCACCAGAGAAATGATCAGAGACAGCATCAGTCAATTTGATCAGGGAGATATTCTGTTACTTCAGAATGAGGTAAATGACCTTGCATATATCATTGATGTAGCAGCTGAAAGAGGAATGTTCATTGTTCTGAATCCGTCGCCTTTTAATGACAAACTAAAAGAATGTGATCTGACTAAGATTTCCATGTTTTTATTAAATGAAATAGAGGGCGAACAGATCAGTGGGGAATCAGATCCTGATAACATACTGAATGTTTTAAAAGAGAAGTTTCCAAAAGCCAGGGTCATATTGACTCTGGGTGAAAAAGGCTCTGTTTACCAGGATCAGGACTACAAGATCAGACAGGGGATCTTCCCGGCAAAGGCAGTTGACACGACCGCTGCCGGTGATACGTTTACAGGGTATTTTATTGCATCCATGATAGAAGGAAGAACACCGGAAGAGTGTCTTAAGACAGCATCCTATGCTTCTTCAATTGCAGTATCCAGAATGGGAGCGGTCGAATCGATCCCAATGCGGGATGAAGTCATGAAACTGAAATAAATCGTTACACATAAAATAATAGCGTAGATATGATCTGTTGATCATATCTACGCTATTTTGAGTTACATGATTGTTTAAAATTATTTCGGAGAGGACAAATCTGATGACCGAAGTGATGACAGTTTCGATTATGCAGTGATGACGGTTCCGACTTTGCCACGAATGGCCTCGTTCGTGCTGTCGAGGGAAGTGATGAGTACACTTCCTGTTGGTACAGCAGTCAGGTATTCGATGGCAGCTTCGATTTTTGGAAGCATGGTACCTTCGCCGAACTGTTTTTCTTCTATATAGGCTTTTGCTTCAGAAATGGTCATATTGGTAATTGGTTCCTGAGAATCAGTATTGAAGTTCTTATAGACATAAGGAACATCAGTGTAGATGATCAGCTGGTCTACTTTCATAACAGAAGCAAGTCTTGCTGCAATTGAGTCTTTTTCGATGACAGCGGAAGCACCTTTTAAGGCATGCTGTTGTTCGATCACAGGAATACCGCCACCACCACATGCGATCACGACCTGATCCGCATCAGCAAGTGTTCTGATCGCATCAATTTCTACGATATCGATTGGTCTTGGAGCAGCGACAACGCGCAGAAAACCTTTACCAGGTTCTTCTACAACATAATTTCCTTTTTCTAACTCGAGTTTTGCTTCATCTTCGGTCATAGTACGACCGATTTTCTTAGTTGGTTCATAAAATGCTTCGTCATAGGGATCCACAGTGACCTGAGTCAGTATTGTGCTGACTGCCTTTGGAATGCCTCTGGAAAGAAGTTCAGTTCTTAAAGCATTCTGTATATCATATCCAACATAACCCTGGCTCATTGCAGAACAGACGCACATAGGAGCTGGAGTATATCCGGGATAGAGACGACGAAGTTCAGTCATGGCTTTGTGGATCATGCTTACCTGCGGTCCGTTACTATGTGTAATGGTGAGCTGATAATCCGCTTCTACAAGGTCAGCAAGTGCTTTTGCGGTGATTTTAACAGCATCCCACTGTTCAAGTGTGGTATAGCCTAAAGCGTTATGTCCTAATGAAACTACTACTTTCTTTTTATTCATAGAATGTTCCCTCGTTTCAGTGTTGTAAAAATAAAAATATAAATTAAGTATATCAAATCTACAGGGGTTTGTACACTTGAAAATGCGCAGTAAGCTGTATTGGAAGGACTGAGCAATTTTAATAAATAGTTGGGCAAATTTAGTGAATGACCATCCGTCGGTTAAGAATGTATAATAGGGCTGATATCATTAAGGGTGTGAATCTTCCCGGTACTGACTCGGTGTGAGATTTTCCCATTTTTTAAAAGTAGAGCAAAAACTGCTTTCGCTATGAAAACCAATATGGAAGGCAATGTCTTTAATCGAGGCATCTGTAGATTTCAGCAGATATTTTGCTGCAGAGATCCGGGTATTGATCAGGTATTGGTGAGGAGTAGAGCCGGTCTCATCAAAAAATACTCTTGTAAAGTAAAAGGGACTCATATTTGCTTTTTGGGCAAGTGTTTTTAAAGGAAGATCCTGTTGAAAATTCTCATTAATATAAGAAATGCTGTCTGCTATGGTAGTCGCCTGATTTAATGTATTTTTATTGTATGCAGGAGGCAGAAGCAGAGCATTCAGAATATTTGTAATGTATGCAGATATTTTTGATTCTATGATAGGCTGGGAATCTCGGAACATATTGCATATTTTTTCCAGGTAATGATTCAGCGTAATGGGATCAGAAGGAGACAGAACATTGCCATAATGTTCCGTGATCTCAGTGAAGTAGTCTCTTGCAAGCGTTCCGTCAAAATGTAACCAGGAGGCTTCCCAGGCATTCGTGCTGCCGTATGAATGAGGTTGATAACAGTCGATCAGAACAAATTGGCCGGCTGATGCACTCAGCGTTTCCTCAGGCAGAGTGATTCGACAGGAACCTTTTACGACATACATTAATAAAAAACTATCAAAGCTATTACGTTTGATCTGATAATCAGCTTCATAATAAAAATATCCTGTTGAATGTGGATAGAGATAAAGCTTCTTTGCAAGAGAGCTCGGAGCATAGACATAATAATCTGATTTTGGAAGTATCTTGGATTCTTGTGAACGCATAGGAACCCTCCTGAAGAATAAATAATAGTTTAATTACATTTTAATAAATACAGTCCGAAATAGCAATATAAATAGCAATATTTCACAATTATAATCCAATAATTTATTGTAAATGTTGATAAAATATTAAAAGTGAACAGCAAGAAATAGAAATGGAAATACAGATAGAAATAAAAATGGAAAGAGGAAAGAGGAAAGAGATGAGAGATCTGAATACGATAACAGCAGAAAGTTTTGCACAATACGGAACAGTGATTAGGTTTCCAAAAGAATTTACCGGGAATTTTCTGATTTTGGAGACTGAACAGGAAGAGCCATGGAGAATGGCGGTATTTCGTTATGAAAATCATAAAATAGATGTATTGGAGCATCACCCAACATCAAAAGAATCATTTGAACCAATGAGTGGTGTTACAGTATTACTTGTCGCATTGCATGATACACCCGAAAAGTGGGAAGCATTTCTTCTGGATCAGCCCGTCTGTCTGAAAAAAGGGATCTGGCATCAGGTGCTTGCACTGACGGAGGAAGCGGTCGTAAAAATAACAGAAAATCTGGAAGTGGAGTCTGTATTTTATCAACTGGACGTACCGGTCGGAGTTGCAGTGATGGAAATGTAAACGCTACCAAAAAGATAAAAATTAAATAGGAACAGACTATGAAAGGTGGAATGCGATGTGATAAATCATATTGCAGCCACCTTTTTCAGTTCAGGAAGAAAAAGTGTTGGATGAATTTTGAAAAAAGGTATTGACAACGATGAAAAGTCTTAATATAATCAATTCATAATAAACCTAGCGGATAAGTATGAAATAAAAAAACAATGATAGTTCAAGTGAACTCAGAGGAGGAAATGGATATGGCAAATATTAAGAAGAATGCAACAGAATTAATTGGTAACACACCATTATTGGAGCTGAATCAGTTTTCAGCAAAAGCAGGGTTGGAGACCCCGATACTTGCGAAGCTTGAGTATCTGAATCCAACAGGAAGCGTAAAGGACAGAGCAGCATTTGCAATGATCGTGGATGCAGAAAAAAAAGGGTTGTTAAAACCAGGAGCAACGATCATTGAACCAACAAGTGGTAATACTGGTATTGGAATTGCTTCGGTCGCTGTAGCGAGAGGGTATAAAGCAATTTTGACCATGCCTGATACCATGACAGTTGAAAGAAGAAATCTTTTAAAAGCATACGGCGCACAGATCGTACTGACAGAAGGTGCCAAGGGAATGAATGGTGCAATTGCAAGAGCAAAAGAGCTCCAGACAGAGATCGAAGGTTCTTATATACCGGGTCAGTTCGATAATCCGGCTAATTCTACAGCACACAGAGAAACAACAGGACCTGAGATCTGGGAAGATACAGATGGTGAGGTTGATGTGTTTGTCGCTGGTGTAGGTACTGGTGGAACTGTTACAGGTGTTGGAGAATTTTTAAAATCTAAGAATCCGAACATCAAGATCATTGCTGTCGAGCCAGAGGCATCACCTGTTCTTTCTGGTGGAAGTCCATCACCTCATAAGATCCAGGGAATCGGAGCAGGATTTATTCCAAAAGTATTAAACACAGGTATTTATGATGAAGTCATAAGAGTGAAAAATGAAGATGCATTTGCTGCAGGAAAACAGTTCGCAGTGACGGAGGGGATCCTGGTCGGAATCTCATCAGGTGCAGCACTTCATGCAGCGGCAGAGCTTGCATCCCGCCCGGAATATAAAGGCAAAAAAATTGTAGCACTGCTCCCAGACTCAGGAGACAGATATCTTTCTACAGCATTATTTGCAGAAGAATAAGAATTTTTATTAGATCGTATAGGTTTTATATAGAACCTGTTACAGAGATTTTGTATAGTGCCGTGGGAGCTTCATTTATTGCAGAAACGCTCTGTTTATGATATGATACGTGGCATAAAGCAGGTGCATGGCGCTTGCTTTTGTATCCTTAGAAAGAAAAGTGAGGAATGACAGAATGGACACGATCATTCAGATCAGGGACCTGGGTAAAACATTTACCGGGAAAGATAATACCGTTGAAGCTTTAAAAAATATAAATCTGGATATCCATAAAGGTGAAATTTATGGAATCATTGGAATGAGTGGAGCAGGTAAAAGTACACTGGTACGCTGTCTTAATTTTTTAGAAAGACCGACGACAGGAACTGTTTTGATCGAAGGGCAGGATTTATCCATGATGAATGATGCCACACTTCGAAAAACACGTACACAGGTATCCATGATATTTCAGCATTTTAATCTGTTAATGCAAAGAACTGTGCTGGAAAATATTTGTTTTCCTATGGAAATCACAGGATATTCTAAAAAAGATGCAAAATCCAGAGCAATGGAACTTCTCGAGATCGTCGGTCTGACGGAAAAAGCACAAGCCTATCCGGCACAATTATCAGGAGGTCAGAAGCAAAGAGTTGCAATTGCGAGAGCACTTGCTACGAATCCCAAAATTCTTCTTTGTGATGAAGCAACTTCAGCACTGGATCCAACGACTACAAAAGCAATCTTAAAACTGTTAAAAGAAATCAATGAAAAGTATGGCATTACGATTGTGATCATTACACATGAAATGTCAGTAGTACAGGAGATCTGTACTCATGTAGCGATCATTGAACAGGGCGAGCTTGCTGAATACGGAACAGTCGAAGATGTTTTTACAAATCCACATACAGATGCAGCAAAAAAACTGGTGTTCCAGACTGAACAGGGTGTTCTGCACATGAATGGGAAGCGCTGTATCAGAATTGTATTTAATGAGATCTCTTCATTTGAACCTGTGATCGGGAATATGGTTCTTGAGTGTAAGGCACCTGCCAATATCTTACTTGCGGATACCAGAAATATTAATGGAATCGCTCATGGGCAGATGATACTGCAACTTCCTGAGGAGGAACATCTTGCAAACAAGATGATCCATTATCTTCTTGAGAGAAAATTAACAGTAGAGGAGATTGATGATTATGTGGGATAAAACAACAATTCTGATGCTGATCGAAGGGATCGGAGCAACTTTGCAGATGACTCTGATGTCAACGTTAATGGCGTATGTGCTTGGACTTCCAATGGGAATCGCACTCGTCGTAACAGCAAAAAAAGGACTCAGACCAAACCCGGCAGCGTATAAACTGCTTGATATGATTGCAAATATAGTAAGAAGCATTCCATTTCTTATTTTACTGATCCTGGTCATTCCTCTGACTAAAGTGATTATTGGAAAAAGTTATGGCTCTACGGCGACGATCGTACCACTTACGATTGCTGCTGCACCATTTATTGCCAGACTGGTAGAATCTTCTCTTCAGGAGGTAGACAAAGGCGTTATTGAAGCAGCACAGAGTATGGGAGCCAGCACAAAGACGATCATTTTAAAAGTACTTTTGGTCGAGGCAAGGACTTCACTGATCGTTGGGGCGACAATTGCGACAGGAACCATTCTTGGTTATTCGGCGATGGCAGGCGTAGTTGGTGGAGGCGGTCTTGGAGATATCGCGATACGATACGGTTATTACAGGTATGAAACAGATATTATGCTGGTCACAGTTGTATTGTTGGTCGCATTGGTCCAGATCCTTCAGTACATTGGTATGAAACTGTCTAAAAAACTGGATAAAAGAATTACAGGATAATGATGACCCTTATGGGATGATCATAAAGAGCCAGTCATGGTCAATGACAAGCTCAATTTATTAACAGGAGGAGATTTTATGAAAAAACAGATTGGAATTTTATTGGCAGCAGTTCTTGCAACTGCATCGTTGACAGCATGCTCAAATGCTGCAACTGAGGAAGCACCTGCACAGGACGCAGAAGCAGTCACAGAAGAGGCAGTCACAGAAGAAGCGGTAGCCGAAGAAGCTTCGGCAGAGGAAGCGACAGAAGCACCAGCAGAAGAAAAAGGAACCATCACAGTTGCAGCATCTGCAACACCACACTCTGAAATTTTAGAGCAGGTAAAGCCAATTCTTGCCCAGCAGGGATGGACACTCGAAGTCACCGTATTTGATGACTATGTTCAGCCAAACCTTGTTGTAGAAAGTGGAGATTTTAATGCAAATTATTTCCAGCACGTTCCTTACCTTGACAGTTTTAATGAAGAAAAAGGAACAAGTCTTGTAAATGCAGGCGGAATCCATTATGAGCCATTTGGAATCTATCCTGGTACAGAATCTGATCTTTCAGCAATTTCAGATGGAGCAGTCGTTGCAGTACCGAATGATACAACAAATGAAGCAAGAGCATTACTTCTTCTTCAGGACAATGGAATCATTACATTAAAAGAAGATGCCGGACTCACAGCAACAGTGAAAGACATTGTGGAAAATCCACATAATATCGAAATTCAGGAATTAGAAGCGGCACAGGTCGCAAGAGTAAAAGATGAAGTTGCCTTTGTTGTATTAAATGGTAATTATGCGCTTGAAGCCGGATTCAGTGTTGCAAAAGATGCTGTTGCATTTGAACAGGCCGATTCAGAAGCAGCTAAAACTTATGTAAACATCATAGCCGTAGCAGCAGGACATGAAAATGATGAAGGAATCGTTGCTCTTGTAGATGCATTAAAATCTGATGCGATCAAGGCATATATTGAAGAAACATATGATGGAGCAGTCGTTCCATTTAACTAATGAACAGGCAAGGCGGCTGTGAATGCGCACATTCTAAGTCGCCTTTTCTTTCATTTATACAGTGGGAACAAAAATAGTAGTTTCAGCTGATTTAAAAAAAGAGTAAAGGACAGGAAGAAAATGGGATCAGGCAGATTTGATGAAGTCATCGACAGATATCACACCAATTCAGAAAAGTACGATTTTAAAACGAAATTTGGCAAGCCGGAAGATGTGCTTCCGCTCTGGGTAGCAGATATGGATTTTCGCGCACCCGAAGAAGTGCTCGATTCGCTTCATGCTGCGGTGAGTCATGGAATATTTGGATATTCTGAGCCTGGGGATGATTATTTTCAGGCATTGGCAAACTGGTTTTCTAAAAAATTTCACTGGGAGATCGATCAGGAGTGGTTGTTAAAATCGCCAGGTGTTGTATTTGGAATTCATGCCATTGTAAGAGGACTGACAAATGAAGGTGATGCTGTTATGATTCAGCCTCCTGTTTATTACCCTTTCTTTAAAGTAGTGGAAGATAATCATCGAAAACTTGTATGTAACAGGCTGGTGCATACAGAATCAGGATATGAAATTGATTTTGAAGATTTTGAAAATAAAATAAAAAATGAAAAAGTAAAACTGTTCATTTTTTGCAGCCCGCATAATCCTGTCGGAAGAGTATGGAGAAGAGAAGAGCTGGAAAAAATCCTTGAAATCTGTACGCGATATGATGTGTTGATCGCATCGGATGAAATTCATTGTGATTTTACATATCCAGGACATGAACACATTGTTTTTGCAACATTATCTGAAGAAGCCAGGATGCGCTCTATGGTGTGTACTGCTCCGAGCAAGACCTTTAATCTGGCCGGGTTACAGACGTCTAATCTACTGATTCCCAATAAAGAGTTGCGTAAAAAAGTCAAAAAGGCTTTATATGTACAGACTGGTTATCAGGAACTGAACCAATTGGGGCTTGTTGCGTGCCAGGCAGCATATGAAAAAGGTGAAAAATGGCTGGAAGAGTTAAAAGAATATCTGAAAGCAAATCTTGATTATATCAGAGAATTCCTAAAGGAAAAGATTCCACAGATCAGACTGGTAGAACCGGAAGGGACTTACCTGGTATGGCTGGACTGCAGAGGGATTGGTCTAAGTGATAAGGAACTGGAAGATCTTATTACAAATAAAGCCAGACTTTGGTTAAGTGCCGGGAGCAAATTCGATCCGGAATGCGGACAATATGAAAGAGTCAATATTGCATGCCCAAGAAGTGTGCTGGTACAGGCTATGAGGCAGTTGGAAAGTGCTGTGAAAGGAGTTTTGTCATGAAGATATCAACCAGAGGCAGATATGCAGTCAGAGTGATGCTGGATCTTGCCACAAATAATACAGGTGAATACGTAAAAGTAAAACAGATCGCCAAACGGCAGGAGATATCAGAGAAATATCTGGAGCAGATCATTGCAATATTAAACAAAGCCGGATATGTAAAAAGCATCAGAGGTGCACAGGGGGGATACCGTCTGGCGATGGATCCGTCTTCCTATACGATTGGCATGATATTACGGCTGACAGAAGGAAGTCTGGCACCTGTTGCCTGTCTTGACGGGGAGATGGAGTGCGAGCGTTGTGATACATGCGAAACCCTTACTGTCTGGAAGGAACTGAATGATGCCATAAATGAAGTGGTGGATAAGATCACGATAGCAGACCTTGTGGAAAGGCAACAGCAAAGGCTGGAGTCAATGAATTATTATATCTAAATTACAGCAGGGAATCTCTTTTCAAGTACACACAAATAGTGTATAGTTAGGAAAGAAAATACATTAAACGGAGGGAACATGAGATGGGGAAGAATCAATTATCAATTAAGAGCATTGTAGCAATCGGAATCGGAGCAGCATTATTTTTTGTTTTGGGGCGTTTTGTAGCAATTCCAAGTCCTATTCCAAATACAACAATAAATATTCAGTACGCGATCCTCGGATTGTTCGGCGTAATCTTTGGACCTGTTGTAGGCGTACTTGCTGGACTGATTGGACATATTCTGATCGATCTTTCATGGGGAAGTCCATGGTGGAGCTGGATCATAGCATCTGCAGTCTACGGTCTGATCATAGGATTTTCTTCTAAATATGTTAAGGTCGAAGAAGGAAGTTTTGGCAAGAAAGAAATCATCGGATTTAATGTATGTCAGATCATTGGTCATGCGGCAGCATGGATCGTTGTTGCACCAGTACTGGACATTTTGATCTACAGCGAGCCTGTGAACAAAGTATTTGCACAGGGAGCATTTGCTGCGATTTCCAATATTGTTTCAACTGCAATTGTAGGAACGATCCTGCTTGCAGCATATGCGAAGACAAGAACCGGAGCAGGAAGCCTTAAGAAGGAAGACTAAGAATTATTGAATGAAGAATTAAAGATGTAGAAATAAAATATGTTTAAATGACCGCCGGAATTTTTGGCGGTCATTTTGAGCGAACAGGAGAATCGTGGTGCAGGAAACACTTATTTCATTTGAACATTTTACATTTCAATACAGGGCTCAGTCCGAACCTACATTATATGATATCAACCTTACGATCAATAAAGGTGAAAGAGTAATTATAGTAGGTGCATCTGGATGTGGAAAAAGTACACTGGCCCATTGCCTGAACGGATTGATTCCGTATAGTTATCCAGGGCATTCAGAAGGGAAACTTTCTGTTTGTGGAATTGAAGCAAAAAACAGCAGTATATTTGAACTGAGCCAGTTTGTAGGTACGGTCCTTCAGGATACTGACGGTCAGTTCATTGGAATGACAGTGCTGGAAGACATCGCGTTTTCACTTGAGAATGATTGTGTACCAAAAGAAGAGATGCTGGATCGGACGCGGGAAGAAGCTTTAAAAGTACATTTACTGGATAAAATGAAAGCATCCCCACATGAACTTTCCGGTGGACAGAAACAAAGAGTTTCAATGGCAGGGGTGTTGATCAACAGGATTCCAGTCTTATTATTTGATGAACCACTTGCAAATCTGGATCCGGCGGCCGGAAAAGCAGCAGTCGAACTGATTGATGAGATTCAGAAAAAGTCAGATACAACTGTGATCATCATTGAACACAGACTTGAGGATGCCCTTCATATGGGAGCTGACAGGATCATTTTGATGGAAGATGGCAGGATTATCTGTGATACCACCCCTTCAGTTCTCTTCGCAGGTGACAGATTATTAAAAGCAGGCATCAGAGAGCCACTTTACATCACGGCAATGAAATATGCCGGAATTGATCTGAAACCTGAAATGAAGCTGCAAAGAATTCAGGAACTAGAACTGACAAAAGAGATCAAAGATGGAATCCGTTCCTGGTATTATAATCAGAGTCCGCCCAGAAAAGCAGAAAAAAGCGCAAATCTACTTTCGGTGGATGAACTTAGTTTTGGGTACACAGAAGAGAAAATGAATCTGAACCGTATTGGTTTTACCGTCAGAAATGGTGAAATGATCAGTATTGTGGGTAAAAATGGTGCAGGGAAAAGCACACTTGCAAAACTTCTATGTGGGTTTGAAAAATCAGATTCAGGAAGCATCACATTAAAAGGGAAAGAGATTTCTGAAGATACGATCAAAGAAAGAGCACAGTTCATAGGATATGTCATGCAGAATCCCAACCAGATGATCAGCAAACCAATGATCTTCGATGAAGTCGCACTCAGCCTGAGAGTCAGAAAGTTATCTGAAGAAGACATTACAGAGCGTGTTCACAGAGTTCTGAAAAAATGTGGGCTGTACGAATTTCGAAAGTGGCCAGTCAGTGCATTGAGCTATGGTCAGAAAAAACGAGTGACGATAGCAAGTATCCTGGTCCAGGAACCTGAGATATTAATACTGGATGAGCCTACTGCCGGACAGGATTTCAGACATTATACAGAATTCATGGAGTTCTTAAAAGAGTTGAACGGGCATGGGATCACGGTAATGATGATCACGCATGATATGCATCTGATGTTAGAATATACGGAGAGGACATTTGTATTTGCTGATGGTGAAATGATTGCAGATACAACGCCTTCAGCACTTTTTTCCAACAGAGAGCTGATAGGCAGAGCCAGTCTGAAAGAGACTTCATTATTCTGGATCGCAGAACAGGCAGAAATTCCGGCGGAGCAGTTCATTGAAAAATTCATTGCGTATGACAGGCAGGTGAGAAACTAATGGCAGCGATATTATCTTATATTGAGCGGGAATCTGTGATCCATAAACTTACAGGCACAACGAAACTGATATTTTTTATTTTTTGGAGCATAGCAGCCATGGTGACCTATGACACAAGAGTACTGATCGTCATGTTTTTTACGGGCTGTCTGCTTTTTTATGTGTCCAGACTAAAATGGACAGAGATCAGATTTGCACTGATCTTTATGTTTGTGCTGATGGCAATTAACATGGTCGGTATTTTTCTATTCTCACCTGAACAGGGAGTGGAGATCTACCAGACCCGACATGTGCTGATTCACTTGTTCTGGCGCTACACGGTCACGATAGAACAGTTATTTTATATGTTCAATTTTATGATGAAGTATATGGCGGTCATTCCTGTCGCACTTTTATTTATCCTTGCGACCAATCCAAGTGAATTTGCAGCAAGTCTTGCTGGAATCGGCGTGAATTACCGGATCGCATATGCGGTCGCGATCGCACTGAGATATATTCCGGATGTACAAAAAGATTTTCGTGAGATTTCCCAGGCACAGCAGGCAAGAGGAATCGATCTTAGCAAAAAAGATAGTTTTATGGACAGGATGAAGAACTCTTCTGCCATTTTATTTCCGCTGGTGCTTGCAAGCCTCCACAGAATCGAAGTCATATCGAATGCAATGGAACTGCGGGGGTTTGGAAAAATGAAGAAAAGGACCTGGATCGTAGGGAGAAAACTTTCGGCAAGGGATTATATTGCACTTGTAATGGCGGTCATGACAGTCGTATTTTCCATGGTCGTTACATTTTATGACGGAAGCAGATTTTATAATCCGTTTTTATAGGAGGGAATGTATGGTTGACAGAGAAATATTAAAAAGACATGATACGATGACACTGACACTGGATAATGATGTAGAAATGAAATGCCAGATTCTGACAATATTAGAAGCAGATGGGAAAGAATACCTTGCGCTATTACCGGAAATCAGAGAAGATGACGGCGAGGTGTATCTTTACGGAGTGATTCAGATCGGTGAAGATGAGCTTGAACTTAGAGATATTACCGATAAAGAAGAATTGGAAAAGGCACTGGATGCATTTGATGCCTGGTATGAAAGCATTTGAATTTGTATACGCAATGATATATAATAGATGCATAATAAAAGTATACGCTATGTAAAATAAACATAAAGAGTATTTTGTGAATGAAAGGGGTAAATCATGGATTTTGATCAGAATAACGAAATTACAGAAGCCATGTTTTTTGACATCATTATGGAAAATTCACAGGATACGATCTACTTTAAAGATAAAGATTCGCGTTTTATAGCGAATAGTATGACACATGTGCAGCAGTTTGGATTTACGGATCCAGCTGAAATGATCGGTAAGAGTGATTTTGACTTTTTTCCGGAAGAGTTTGCAAAAGCTGCCAGACAGGACGAACTTGAGATCATGAGGACCGGGAAACCGATCTTAGGAAAAATTGAGAGTGTGTTTTCGAATGGAGAAAAGCAATGGTTCCTTGTATGTAAATATCCTATCGTTGATAAGCGAACGGGTGAAACGATTGGAATCTGGGGAATTTCCAGAGATATTACTGAGATGAAACGCATTCAGGAGGAACTGGATAAGACGGTCAGTATGCTTGCAGATGCAAATGAAAGACTTCAGCGTGCTTCTGATATAGATGGGCTTTCTGATCTGTTCAACCAGAAATGTTTTTTAAATAACCTGTCAAAAGAAATGGAGTACTATGAGGAAAAGCAGGCAGATGATCCTTATCTGACATTTAGCGTGATCCTTCTTGATATAGATGGGTTCAAACTGATCAACGACAGATATGGACATCCCATGGGTGACAGGGTCATTCGCTTTGTTGCGGATCTGTTACGTGAAAATACAAGAGATGAAGATGAGTGCTATCGCTATGGTGGTGATGAGTTCGCTGTAATTCTTAGAAATACAGATATCGCAACAGCTTATATCATGGCAGAACGACTCCGCAAGAGAATTGAAACATCGCAGTTATGCTGTAATGATGAACTGATCCGGTGCACAGTCAGCATTGGCGTAGGCAATTATGAAGGAGAAACAACACTTGAAGAATTGCTTGAAAAAGTTGACAATAAACTATATGTGTCGAAGAAACATGGAAAGAATCAGGTGAATTTCTAATCCTTCTGATAAAAACCATGCTGTCTGATCATATGTTCAATCGCTGAAAGTGATGTAAAACCTGTACCGAACGTGTCGAGACCATATTCATCAAATGTATTTCGATAAGTCTTGAGATAGAGACCAAGTGCATGCTGGGGTATGCGCGTGTAACGAATCAGCATGTGCTGTTTGAATTCTGTTTCTACATTGTGCTAAAGTAGAATCCTGTGTCCACAAATTCATGTCAAAATACCCCCATATAATTGACTTGTATACAATATTCAAAGATGTTCTTATTCTAACATGTTTCTAATTGAGTGACAATGTAAAAAAC
>JAQVCQ010000008.1:0-22164 GCA_028689715.1 Lachnospiraceae bacterium | reverse complement strand
TTGTGCTAAAGTAGAATCCTGTGTCCACAAATTCATGTCAAAATACCCCCATATAATTGACTTGTATACAATATTCAAAGATGTTCTTATTCTAACATGTTTCTAATTGAGTGACAATGTAAAAAACGATCATAAAAAGAAAACGCATTAACGCAAACGATCAAAATTAGACGGATGCAATCAATATTCTTATCATATCAAAGCAGTTGACACTCAAAAAAGTTTATGATAGCATAATGAAAACTGAATAACCCATGAGGGAGTAGTTTCGCATATCAGATATGCGTTTTAAGTCAACATCATAGCCTAACGGCTTGGCTTTAAATGAAATAACCAGACTCATGTGTAGACTTGGCAATGCCTATCTATGCATGTGTCTTTTTTTTGCCTGACGGCATGCCATCATAATCGAAGGGAGAACGAAATGAAGTTTTACGCAATGGAAAAAGAAGAAGTTCTGCAGAACATGCAGAGTCATGAGGAGGGATTAAGTGCACAGGAAGCAGCATCCCGCCTTGAGGAAAAAGGGAAGAATAAACTGCAGGAAGGAAAAAAGATAACACTTGCAGAACGTTTTCTTGCTCAGCTTAAGGATCCAATGATTCTGATCCTGATTGCAGCAGCGGTGATTTCGGGTATTACGGCAGGGTATTCCGGTGAAGGGTTTGCCGATGTGATCATCATTATGGCGGTCGTTATTATTAATGCGGTGCTTGGTGTTTTCCAGGAAAGTAAAGCAGAAAAAGCAATTGAAGCATTACAGGAAATGGCGGCATCGACCTCTAAAGTGTTGCGTGACGGTCATATAGCAGTGATAAAAAGTGAAGAGATCGTACCAGGTGATGTTGTCATTCTGGAAGCAGGAGATGCAATTCCAGCAGATGGTCGAATCATAGAATGTGCAAGCATGAAGATAGAGGAAGCAGCACTGACAGGAGAGAGTGTTCCGGTAAACAAAATGCTGGAAGTATTGGGTGAAGAAGGAATCGATGTTTCACTTGGTGACAGAAAGAATATGGTCTATATGGGAAGTGCCGTTGTTTATGGACGTGGAAAAGCTGTCATAACCGGAACTGGTATGGATACAGAAATGGGTAAAATCGCAGATGCGATCGCAAAGGCAGAAGAACACCAGACGCCACTTCAGATCAAACTTGGACAGCTTAGTAAAGTGTTAAGTTACCTGGTAATCGGAATCTGTGTTTTCATCTTTTTGTTCAGTCTGATACGAAACGGTAATTTTTCAGGCGAAGTCGTTCTGAATACATTTATGATTGCAGTCAGTCTTGCAGTTGCAGCAATTCCTGAGGGTCTTGCCATGGTCGTTACGGTCGTTCTTTCGATTGGTGTGACCAATATGTCAAAGAAAAATGCGATCATCAGAAGACTGACTGCAGTAGAAACACTGGGTTGTGCGGAGATCATATGTAGTGATAAAACAGGAACCCTGACACAGAATAAGATGACAGTCGTAAAACATGTGACTGACCAGGTTCCACTTCTCGCAAGAGCAATGGCATTGTGCTCAGATGCGGAACTGGATGAAAATAATCAGGCCACAGGAGAACCAACAGAGTGTGCACTTGTTAATTTTGCATATCAGGAAGGACTTGCAAAGCCTGTCCTGAAAAAAGAAGCGCCAAGGATCGGGGAAGCGCCCTTTGATAGTATGCGGAAAATGATGAGTACAGTTCATAGAACAAATGAAGGGATCATACAGTTTACAAAGGGAGCTCCTGATGAGGTTCTAAAGTGCTGTACTTCTTACCTGAAAGATGGTGCGGTATGTCCTCTTGATGATAAAGCAAGAGAAGAGATATTAGCTGCGAACAAAAACATGGCAGATGAGGCACTCAGAGTTCTTGGTGCAGCGATGCGCCAATATAGTACAGAGCCGGAATCATATGAACCTTCTGCATTAGAAAAAGAACTTACTTTTGTAGGACTTACCGGGATGATCGATCCAATCAGACCTGAAGTAAAAGATGCAATCGTGGAATGTAAGAGTGCAGGAATTACTGCGATTATGATCACTGGAGACCATAGAGATACAGCAGTGGCAATCGCATCGCAACTTGGCATATTGGAACGTGAGGGGCAGGCGATCACAGGTGCGCAGCTGGATAAAATTTCAGATGAAACTTTGGAAAAATCAATTGCTGATTACCGTGTTTACGCAAGAGTTCAGCCTGAACATAAGGTACGTATCGTAAATGCATGGAAAAAGAATGGCTTTATCACAGCCATGACAGGTGATGGTGTAAATGATGCACCAAGTATTAAAAGCGCGGATATCGGTGTTGGAATGGGCATCACAGGTACTGATGTAACAAAAAATGTAGCTGATATGGTACTTGCAGATGATAACTTTGCTACAATTGTTGGAGCGGTGGAAGAAGGAAGAAGAATTTACGACAACATCAGAAAATCAATTCAGTTCCTTCTTGGTTCAAATATGAGTGAGGTCGTTAGTATTTTCATTGCTACTTTACTTGGATTTACGATCTTAAAACCGGTTCATTTGTTATGGATCAATCTGATTACGGATACATTCCCGGCACTTGCACTTGGAATGGAAAAGGGTGATGACGATATCATGAATCGCAAGCCAAGAGATTCCAGAGATGGTATCTTTGCTGGAGGTCTTGGAGTTGATGTATTATATCAGGGAATGATGGTAGCACTATTAACGATTGCAGCATATTTTGTGGGTCACAGAATAGAATCTGGTCTTTGGGAAGTTGCAGCGAGTCCGGATGGCATTACCATGGCATTCTTAACACTGAGCTTTGCCGAGATTTTTCATAGTTTTAATATGAGAAGTCAGAGAGGAAGTATTTTTAAAATTAGTAAACAAAACGTTTTCTTATGGGGAGCAGGTATCGCAAGTCTTATTCTAACAACAGTTGTGATCTATGTTCCGGTCTTGGCGGATGCATTCGAATTTGAACACATCAGCAGCCTGGAATATATCCTTGCGGTCGCACTTGCAGCATGCGTGATCCCAATCGTTGAAATCGTAAAATTCATACAGCGCAAGATGGCGTAACATTGACAGCACTATGAGAATTCATAGTGCTGTTTTGTAAAAATGGAGGGATTATCATGGGAATAAAAGGAGCTTTCGTAGTACCACACCCACCAATCATAGTAGAGGAGGTAGGACATCGGAGAGAGGCAGCAGCAGAACGTATCATCAGTGCGTACATGGAAGTAGCCAGAGAGATCGAAGCCATTGCACCGGATACGATCATCATAACATCTCCTCATACTGAAATGTATTCAGATTACTTTCACATTGCCGATGGAGTGAAAGGAGAAGGAGATTTTGGAGAATTTGGTGCATCACAGGTAAAGGTTGAGGCAGAATATGACTGGGAATTTTGCGGTGAACTTGCGCAACTGCTTGAAGAAAAGGAATTTCCGGGAGGCACGCTTGGCGGGAAAAGTAAAAAACTGGATCATGGTGTTATGGTGCCGTTATATTTCATCCAGAAAAAGTATTCGGATTTTAAACTGGTGAGAATCGGTCTCTCAGGACTTTCCTATGAAACACATTATGCGTTGGGAGAATATATCAGTGAAATAGCTGAAAAACTTGGAAGGAACTGTGTCTTTGTCGCAAGTGGAGACCTCTCGCACAGACTTCTTGAGACAGGCCCCTACGGATTTCGAAAAGAAGGACCGGAATATGATTCCAGGATCATGGAAAGTCTTGAAAAAGCCAATTTTCTTGAATTATTCGAGTATCCGTACCAGTTCTGTGAGAAAGCTGGTGAATGCGGTCATAAATCGTTTCTGATCATGGCAGGCGCATTGAACGGATTGGAAATAGAAGCGAAAAAGCTTGCTTATGAAGGACCATATGGAGTTGGATATGGGATCTGCAGTTTTTATCCGGGAAGAAAAAATCAAACCAGAAATTTTGGAAGAATCAGAATGGAGCAGCTTGGAAATCAGTCGGAGGGAAATCATAAAGGGGATTCTTATACAGATCTCGCAAGGCAGTCACTGGAATATTATTTCAGGATGAGAAAACCCATGCCCCTTATGGAAACACTTCCAAAGGAATTATTAAATGAAAGAGCAGGTGCGTTTGTATCCCTGAAAAAATTCGGGCAATTAAGAGGATGCATAGGAACCATTTCGCCGACAGCAGAAAATCTGGGAGAGGAAATCATTCAGAATGCGATCAGTGCCGCAATGAGCGATCCACGTTTTTCACCTGTTTCAGAGCAGGAGCTGAAAGATATCATGATCAGTGTGGATGTACTTGGAAGAGCACATCCGATTGAATCAACGGATCAGCTGGATGTAAAACGATATGGGGTAATTGTTACAAATGGATGCAGAAGGGGACTCCTGCTTCCTGATCTCGAGGGCGTCGATACAGTAGAGGAACAGGTCGCAATTGCAAAACGAAAAGCAGGGATCGCTGAAGACGAGGAGGTCTCTATTCAGAGATTTGAAGTGATCAGACATTGTGAAAGAGAGGTGTAGCTATGTCAGTTGTTTGTGAGGTCTGTTTTCATCATTGCCTTCTGGAAGATGAACAGATTGGCAGGTGCAGAGCAAGAAAAGCTTTGGAAGGAAAAAGTTTTTCTGTCAATTATGGAAAGATCACATCAATCGCATTGGATCCAATCGAGAAAAAACCACTCCAGAAATTTTTTCCGGGAAGTACGATTTTATCTCTTGGAAGTTTTGGATGCAACCTGTCCTGTCCATTTTGCCAGAATCACAGTATCTCAATGATAGGTGAGGAGGAGGCCGAATATCAGCTCATTCTGCCTGACGACGCAGTAAAACTTGCATTAAGGGAAAAGGAACGTGGTAATATTGGAATTGCGTTTACCTATAATGAACCATTGATCGGATATGAGTATGTGAGAGATACGGCCAGACTGATCAGAAATGAAGGGATGAAGAATGTTGCTGTGACCAATGGGTGTGTGACCCAAAGTACTGCACTTGCGGTGCTTCCCTATATAGATGCGCTGAATATAGATCTGAAAACTTTTCGGGACAGCAGCTATAAAAAGCTGGGAGGTGATCTGGAAACCGTCAAAAAATTTATTCAGACAGCACATGAATATGCACATATAGAACTGACAACACTGATTGTGCCGGGTCTCAATGACGGCGTTGATGAGATAGAAGAACTGTCTTCCTGGGTCGCATCCATTGACCCTGAAATTGTACTGCATGTATCCAGGTTTTTTCCTGCATGGAAGATGGATCAGGTCCGGCCAACTCAGGTCGAACTTGTTTATGAACTGGCCAAAGCGGCAAGGAATCATCTGAAGTATGTTTATACCGGTAACTGTTAGAATGATATCCTGGAAAGAGATATTATTACAAAGCATTTGAAATTGTAATACAAAGCAGTTAAAATTGTATTCTTGAAAAAAAATGGAAATTATGTTAGACTCGTTGAAACAAGGGCGTTGCATTGATTGCATGCCCTTGTTTTTTTTATGAAAGCAGAAAGTCGGTCAAATGTATTTTCGGCAGTTTACAGGGAGAAGGTGTAACATGGCAGTTACAGTCAGAAAAATGTATCAGAATGGTTCATTTCTGTATCATATGGAACTGATCGCCGGGCAAAAGGGACTTATGAATCTGGTCAACTGGGTTCATATCATTGAAGATGAAGATGTCAGTAAGTTCCTGCATGGAAATGAACTTGTATTTACAGCAGGAATTTTAAACCGAAATGCAAGCTGGCTGCTTACATTTGCAAAAAGACTGTATGAAGCAGGCGCCAGTGCGTTCGTGGTAAACATTGGACCATATACAAGAGCGATACCAGAAGAGGTTATTTCTTTTTGTGATCATGTAGGCATGCCTCTTTTTACAATTCCCTGGGAAACACGTATGGTGGATATGACGCGGGATTTTTGCCAGAGGATCATAAACAGTGAACAGGTAGAAGTCAGTATTTCGGCAGCCCTGAAGAACATAATCTTTAAAACAGGAGATTTTGAATCACATTTGATTCAGCTTGAAAAATACGGGTATAGAAGAGAGAGCAGGTTTTGTCTGATTAGTATTAGTACTGCAGAAAAAACAGATTTTCCAGGTGATACGTTGAGGCAGGAGCTGACAAGACTGGCAGAACAGACGGCAAAATCAATTCATGATCTGTTTCTTTCGTTCATTTATAAGGAGTCGGTGATTCTGGTGCTGAATGATTATACCGAACAGGAAGTAGAAGAATTTGTCGATACTTTTTTAAGTGGAACAAAAAAGAAAAAAATGGGCTGGCAGTATCATATGGGAATCAGTCCGAACCGTTCAGGAATTTCTGAACTGGATAAAAATTTCAAATGTGCGATTGCAGCAATGGAGATGGCGTGTAAGCGGAAAGAGACACATTGTTACTATGAAAGACTGGATATTCATAAGCTTCTGTATGCAATTGAAGATAGAAGTGTGATCAGGCAGTATTACAGAGACACCATTGCAAAACTGGAACAGTACGACAGAGAAAATAATACGGAGCTGACAACTTTGCTTCGAAGTTATCTTTTTAATAATGGCAGTCTGCAGGAAGTGGCAGAGATCCATTTCCTACATAGAAATACAGTGACCAATCAGCTGAAAAAAATTGAAAAAGTCCTGAATCTGAACCCACTGGAACTAGAAGACAAAGTATCACTGATGATGGCATTTTATATTCGAGATATGCTCTGAATAATCATTTGTAACAAGTTAGAGGAAAGTATTTATACGAAAATAACAAAATGCTCTTGTGCAGATGCACAGAAAAGTATGTTCAGCTGTCGATTGCCTTTTTATCCTCAGGATGGTTATAATACAGAAAATCGAATTACAGGAGGTTCATCATGAGTGGGATAGAAGGTATGGAAGTAAAGGAAAAACAAAAAGCATATTGTCTGCAGTCCTGGAGCAAGCAGAACTATATTGATCCGATTCCGGTGGAAAAGGGAGAAGGAATTTATATCTGGGATTATGAAGGAAACCGATATACAGACATGTCTTCTCAGCTCGTCAACATGAATCTCGGATTTGGAAATCAGGAGATTGGGAATGCGATCAAGGAACAGGTGAATCAGTTTTGTTATGTAGCTCCCTCTTATGCTTCTAAAGTCAGAGGGGATCTTGCAGAAAAATTAATCGCACTGATGCCTGAGAATATGGCAAAGGTATTCTTTACCAATGCAGGTGCTGAAGCGAATGAAAATGCAATCAAGATCGCAAGACTTTTTACAGGAAGAAATAAAGTATTCAGCAGGTACCGCAGTTACCATGGATCATCTTTCGGGGCCGGAAATCTGACAGGGGAACCAAGAAGATATGCGCTTGAGCCCGGAATTCCAGGATTTGTAAAATTTTTCGACCCATACGTTTATCGTGAGGCAGTTGAATTTGATTCTGAACAAAAAGCAAGTGAATTTTATCTGAAAAAACTGGAAGAACAAATCTGGTACGAAGGTCCGGATTCTGTTGCAGCCATCGTTATGGAAACGATCACCGGATCAAATGGGGTCATTATTCCACCGGATGGATATATGAAAGGAGTCAGAGAACTCTGCTCAAAATATGGCATTATGATGATCTGTGATGAGGTCATGACAGGATTTTGCAGAACAGGTAAGATGTTCGCATTTCAGAATTTTGATATCGCACCGGATCTCGTGACGTTTGCCAAAGGTGTTACCTGTGGCTATGTTCCACTTGGTGGTGTTATTGTCAGCCGTGAAATTGCAGAGTACTTTGGCGAAAACCTTTTATCGTGCGGGCTGACTTATAGTGGACATCCACTTGCCTGCGCAGCAGGAAACGCGTGTCTTTCCTATTATGAAAAAGCTGGAATTGCAGATCATGTGAATGAAGTGGGAGCAGTTCTTGGAAAAAGACTTGAAGAAATGAAAGAAAAGTTTGCGTGTATTGGAGACGTCAGGTATATCGGTCTATTCTCAGCAGTAGAATTGGTGAAAGATAAAAAAACAAAAGAACCACTGGTGCCGTATGGAAGAGACCCGGAAGGTGTGATGAAAAAGATTCTTGGGATGCTAAAACAAAAAGGATTTATGACCTATTCTCATGAAAACATGATCATTATTGCACCTCCTCTCATTATTACAGAAGAACAGTTGTTAGATGAACTGATCAAATTTGAAGAAGTCATGAAAATCGTAAATGAATAACGATAAGGAAGGCGGAACAATTCATGGGATATACACTTACCTATCCAAAGTCGTCTTATGTTGGGTCAGGTGCACTGAAAGATAGCGCACAAAGACTAAAGAGCTTTGGGAAAAAAGCATTTGTTATAAGTGGAAAACACGTTTCAAAGACAGAAGCTTTTTCGGAACTGTTAAGAGTGCTTGAAATGAACCAGACCGAGTATGTTATTTTTACCGGAATTACCGGTGAACCTACGCTCGCCATGATAGAAGAGGCTACAGAATGTTACCAGAAGAATCAGTGTGATTGCCTGATCGGAATCGGAGGGGGAAGTGTACTTGACAGTGTAAAAGCTGTTTCAGTCATGAATAGTTACGGATCTGATCTGACACAGTTTGCCGGGAAAGAAATTATCGGACCGTTTCCTAAAATGATCTTGATCCCTACGACCGCAGGGACAGGATCAGAAGCAACAAAATTCACGATTATTACTGATACAGAGAAAAATATAAAAATGTTACTAAAAGGGGATGATCTGATTCCTGATATGGCGATCATTGACCCTGATTTTACAAAAACATCACCGGCTGATATTACTGCTTATACAGGTATGGATGCCCTGACACATGCGGTGGAAGCATTTACTTCTAAAAAGGCGAATGATTACACAGATCTGTTTGCACTTTCTGCCATAAAAAGAATTTTTCGCTATCTGCCGATTGCGTTTGAAAATGGTGAGCATGATGAAGCAAGGCTTGAAATGGCGCTGGCTGCTTATGAGGCAGGTATTTGCATCAACAATGCTTCTGTAACACTGGTGCATGGAATGAGCAGACCGATCGGTGCATTGTTTCATGTCCCACATGGATTGTCGAATGCGATGCTGATCCATGACTGTCTTTCTTATGCGATCGATGGCTGTCCTGAAAAATTTGGAAAACTTGGAAAAGTGATCGGTGTGGCAGAGGATGAGATGGAGGATAAAAAAGCTGCAGTCTTTTTTATTAAAGCATTGGAAGAATTATGCAGGAAGTTAAAAATACCAACGCTCGAAGAATACGGGATACAGAAGGAAGCGTTTGACAGTCAGATCGAAAAAATGTCTGCTGATGCACTTGCTAGTGGCAGCCCCGGAAATACGATCAGAACAATAAGCAAAGAGGATATGATTAAAATTTATAAAGGATTATGGTAATTGAAATTACAAAGGTGTAAGGCGAAAGCTTTACGCCTTTTTGTATTTTACGCGTGCCAGAGCACGCAGACAGGAGTTTGATATGGCTGTGCTTGAGATCATGGAAAATGAGTTTCAGGAAAGGGATTTCACCTTACCTGTTGAACAAAAAACTGAAATAAAAATAGAGGATCTGTGTGTTGAATTCCCGGATAAAGATGGAGGAGATCCGGTCGTTGCATTAAAGGATGTTAATCTGGAAATACGTCAGGGTGAGTTCATTTCACTGGTAGGACCGTCAGGATGCGGAAAAACTACTTTACTCCGTGCGATCGCCGACCTGCAAAAAGCAACACAGGGAAAAATAGAAGTCCGGGGACAGTCGCCAAGACAGATCAGATTACAAAAAAAATATGGCATAGTTTTTCAGTCACCAGTACTTTATGACTGGCGTACAGTCAGAAGAAATGTCTGTATGCCAATGGAACTGATGGGCATGCCTAAAAAGGACAGAACAGCCAGAGTCAGCAAAATGCTTGAATTGGTAGGATTGCTGGAGTTTGGGAAGCATTATCCGCATGAATTGAGCGGTGGGATGCAGCAGAGGGTAGGAATTGCAAGAGCGCTGGCGATCAGACCGGAAATTCTTCTCATGGATGAACCATTCTCAGCACTGGATGAATTTACAAAAGAAAAATTGCACGAAGATCTTCTGCGTATCTGGAGGAAGACAAATAAAACAGTATTATTCGTTACGCATAATATTCAGGAAGCAGTATTTTTATCGGACAGAATCGTTGTCATGTCACCACATCCGGGAAGAGTATCAGCAGTGATCGATGTAAATCTGGAACGTCCGAGGGGCATTGAAATCAAAGAGACACCTGAGTTCACGGCTATTGTGTCACAGGTCAGAAGAAGTTTTGAAGGAATTTAGGAAGGTAGTGCTGGCATGAAGAAGAAAATTTCGGCATTGAAAAATAAATATGAATCGACAATCGTATGGTTGATCGGTTTTCTGGTGATCTGGGAAATCGGTGCATACATTGTGGAGGGGACAAAAAGATCTCCGGAAAACGTACTTCCCCATATCTATCAGATCGTAGGCTCTGTGTTCAGGACGGAACTGGTGAATGGAAGTCAGACTTTGTTCCAGATCGTACTCAGTAATATGGGAATTACACTGTTTCGGGCTTTGATCGGATATCTGATCGGGGCGGCAGCAGGATACCTTCTGGCTATGCTTATGAATTTGTTCAGACCACTTGAAAAGATGATATTTCCATATCTGATGCTGATCCAGATGATCCCGATCCTGGGAATGGCACCGATCGTGCTGGCGGTAACAAAAGACATTGACAAGAGCAGAATCATCATAGCAGCAATTCTGACTTTTTATCCTGTAGCGACAAATACACTTGCCGGACTTAAGGCAGTAGGACCGCAGAGAGTCGAGCTGATGCATTCACTTGCAGCAGGACAGATCGAAATTTACAAAAAGCTTTTGATTCCGTCGTCCCTTCCCTATGTGTTCACAGGGCTGAAAATATCGGCACCCATGGCAATCACAGCATCGATACTGGTGGACACGTTACAGGGTGGAGGGGGTCTTGGATGCATCCTGTCTCAGTCATTAAAACATGCTACCAGTATCTATATTTTCTGGCAGATCGTGCTATTCAGTGCTGTAATTGGAATTGCAAGTTATTATGGGATTTCATTGATTGAACGCATAGTCAATCCGGCAATGAAAAAGAGAGGAAGTGTGTAAATGGGAAAGAAAAATCCATATCGTAAAGAGAGAATCCTTTCGATTTTATACCCGGCGGGATTTGCACTGGTTCTGCTCATTTCATGGCAGACGCAGATTTTGCATAAAATACTTGGTACGGACACCTTTACGCTGCCATTACCGATTCGGATTCTGACAATTATGATGGATAACAGTTCAGATATTTTAACTGACGTTGCAGCAACCCTTATTGTTGCACTTACAGGATTATTGCTTGGATCAGTGCTTGGATATTTACTGGCAGTACTTGCTACAGCACTTCCAAGATGGGGAATGGGCGGTCTGAATATGGCATCTGCATTCAGCGCAGTACCGATTATTGCAATTGCCCCCATTATGACGAATCTGACAAAAGATGTCAGTGATGATCCAAATATCAGAAGCATGGTGGCAAAAATCTTGGTCGTCATGCTGACATGTACCGTCTCCATGAGTACAAATGCATACAGAGGATTTATTGAATTAAAGCCGTTCTCCAAAGATCTGATGAAATCCTATGCAGCAGGTTCCTGGACGATATTTGAAAAGCTCAGGATTCCGAACTGCATGCCCTATATTTTTACAGCACTGAAAGTAAGTGTTCCAGCGAGTATCATCAGTGCGCTCGTCAGTGAGTATTTTGCAGAGTACATTATCGGGGTCGGAAGACAGATCAGGGAAAATATCGTACTTGCACAGTATGCAACAGCCTGGGCCTATATCATCACAGCCTGTCTGATGGGAATTGTGATGTATGGATGTTTAATGCTGGCTGAAACAATCATGCTGAAAGGGAGAAGAACATAACTTTCAGCTTTATGATAGAGACGCTCAAACAGAGAATGCAATGAAACAAGAGGAGAGAAATTATGATGAAAAGAAAAAATTTAACAGGAAAAAAAGCAATAACGGTGCTGTTATCAACAGCAATATTAGCAACATTATTATCCGGCTGTGGAAAAGAAGAGGCAGCAGCGAGTGTAGTTGTGGACGAGGCTGCAACGGAAGAAGTGGTCACTGATGAGACAGTTGCAACAGAAGAAGTGACAGAAGCAGTATCGGAGGCAGCTGAGAGCACAGGTCCATATTATGACAGTGGATCGGATGTGGAAAGTATTGTGATAGATGCAGCTGAAAAAGGAAAAGTCGGTAACTGGGGACTTGGAAATGAATATGAAGTGCAGGCACTTTTATCAAAATATGGTCAGGATACTGCATATTTAAGCCAGGCATTTGATATGGATGGATTTGATGATGATTCCATCTCTCTTGCATCTGCCATGACATATAATGAACTCGGGCTTATAAAGAATGATTATGAAGGCGGATACGGATATGCAGATACAGTCTCCTTTATTGATATGAATGAAGAAGGCGTGGCAATGCTTGAAGATAACTTATTCTGTAACGCAGCATTTGCAGAGGAAAATCCGAATACTGTCAAAGCATTTATCTATGCATCCATGAAAGGCTGGGAATATGCATGTGCAAATCCTGAAGAGGCAGCAGAAATCGTATATAAGTATGGTTCTTCCGTTTCAGCGCAGCATCAGGCCTACATGGCAGGAGAAGTGAAGAAATTAGTTGAGACAGATACCAAAGGTGTAGCAGTATCAGAATACGGAAAAATGGATGAAGAAGCAATGCAGCAGACGCTCGATCTTGCAAAAACATATATCAAACTGGATGATTCTGCTGCTGCAGACAAACTGGCATCGCTGACACTTGATGAGATCAGAAGCACTTCATACTGGGAAGAAGCAATGGCATCTGAAGGTGAGCTGGGCGCACCTGAGAAAGCAGAAGTGTCCATACAGTTGAAATGGCTTCCACAGGCACAGTTCATGGGATATTATGTGGCACTTGATAAAGGGTATTATGACGAAGTGGGTCTGAAAGTAAATATCGTTTCAGGTGGTGGTGACATTGGTGAAACTACTGCAGTTTATTCAGGACAGGTCGATTTTGGTGTGACATGGGTATCGAACCTGATCGCAGCAAATGCAGGTGGCATGGATCTGCTTGAAATTGCACAGGTATACCAGAGATCAGGACTCGTACTCGTTTATAAGCTGAATCAGTAACAGGAACTTGTATACCGGTCAGTTATAAAATCAAGATATTACCGGCAGCTGAAGGGCTGCCGGTAATATCTAAAAGGGAGGATAATGATATGGATCTTTTAATCAAAAATGGAACGATAGTGACTGAGACGGAAAGCTTTAAAGGAGATCTTGCTGTGAAAGACGGTAAAATAGTCTGCATAGGATCGAATTTGTCATTTCAGGCTACTGAAGTCGTAGATGCACAGGGTATGCTCGTACTGCCCGGAGCAATCGATGTTCATACGCATCTGGCCATGCCGTTTGGCGGTACCGTATCTGCAGATGGTTATCTTTCAGGAACCAGAGCCGCTGCCTGTGGAGGCGTCACAACGGTATTTGACTATCCCATGCAAAGGAAGGGAATGGGAATACTTGAAACTGTTAAGTCCAGAATGGATCTGTGTGCACCGGAAGCATGTGTTGATTATGCATTCCACTGTATTATCACTGATCTGAATGAAGGCCGTATTCTGGAGGAATTTAAGGAAGCAGTCGATTTTGGAATTACCAGTTTCAAGTGTTTTCTGGTCTATAAAAAAGAAGGAATGATGGTAGATGATGGAACACTTGTGAAAATATTGCTTGCAGCAAAAGAAGCAGGAGCCATTACCAATATCCATGCAGAGAATCCGGATTTGATCGATATGAACATCGAAAAATTTTTAAAAGAAGGAAAAACATCAGCCTGGTACCACTACATGAGCAGACCCGAATATGTTGAAGCTGAAGCGGATAAGAGAGCCATTCACTGGGCAAAGGCATTTGAAGCGCCGCTTTATATTGTTCATATGGCTGATAAAGAAGGACTTGAGGCAGCGATAGAAGCAAAAAGAGCAGGATATCCGATCCATATAGAAACCTGTCCGCAATATCTGGAGTTTACCTGTGGTGTATACCGCAGAGAAGATGGAAGAAATTTTGTGTGTTCACCACCGATTAAGAACTCAGAAAGCAGGGAGGCCCTTTGGGAAGCGGTTCAGAATGGTATGATCGATACTGTTGCTACAGATCATTGTCCATTTCAAAGTTATGAAAAGGATTGGGGGAAGGATGACTTCACCAAAATACCAAATGGCTGTGCAGGCGTTGAAAATCTTTATCCTTATATGTTGTCAGCAGCAACAATGGGCAAGATTACGTATAATCGGGCAGTAGAACTTTGTGCATCAAATCCTGCAAGGATATTTGGTTGTGAGAAGAAGGGATCTCTGACTGTTGGAAAAGATGCGGATATCGTTCTTTATGACCCGAATAAAGAAATTAAAGTAACAGTTTCAAATATGCATTCTGATTATGACCATACGATCTGGGAAGGGCACACAATGCATGGATATCCAATCGCAACTTATGTCAGGGGCAATCTTGTCTTTCAAGATGGGAAATTTGTTGGAACGCCGGGATCGGGCAAGTTCATCGCGAGAGCCCCTCATAGTAAATAATGGAGAGATGCTTATGAAATATCTGATTTTTGAAAATGAGAAAAAAAAGCAGACAGAACATGTTCAGTTCAGAACTGACAGTATTATAAGAGAAGAAAGCCATGCATGTCTTTTGTGTCACGAAGCACCCTGCTCAAGTGCATGTCCCTATGGAGTGGAGCCGGACAGAATTCTTAAAGCAGTCAGATTTTCCAATCTGACCGGAGCAGTACACAGAATGGGAGATTTTGTTCCATGCATTTCATGTGATGGAAAAAAATGTATGGATGCCTGCTTAAAGGGGGCTATCAATAAGCCAGTTGATGTTGCATCTTTTATGGAAAGTCTGGCATATGAGGCAGAGCTTCATATGATGAAGGACAAGAACAAAGCAGATCTTCATGTGTCGTGCTGTGGTGTAGTTTGTGAAAACCCTTTTTTTCTCTCATCATCTGTTGTTGGAAGTAATTATGAAATGGTCGCAAAAGCATTTGAAATGGGCTGGGCGGGCGTTGCGTTCAAGACAATTGGACTATTTGTTCCGAAAGAAGTTTCACCAAGATTTGATGTGATCAGGGAAGCAGATGCCTCATTCAGAGGATTTAAGAATATTGAGCAGATCTCAGACCATACACTGGAAGAAAACATTTCTTTTATGACAAGATTAAAGAAGGAATATCCGAATAAAATCATGATTGCCTCAATTATGGGACGAAATGAAGAGGAGTGGACAAAGCTTGCTCAGATCATGACGAAAGCAGGAGCTGACATCATTGAATGTAATTTTTCCTGTCCTCATATGACTGAAGACGGGCTGGGTTCGGATGTCGGACAAAATCCTGAATTAGTGGAACTTTACACGAATGCCGTCAGAAAAGGCACCCGTCTTCCGATTTTGGCTAAAATGACACCAAATATAGGAAATATGAATCTGCCTGCAAGGGCTGCCATCAGAGGAGGAGCTGATGGGCTGGCGGCAATTAATACGATAAAGAGTCTTATGAACTTTAATACAGACAGTTTCGTGTCAGGTCCTGAGGTGGAAGGAAGGACATCAATAGGCGGATATTCAGGAAAAGCAGTGAAACCGATCGCACTCCGATTTATCCATGAAATGAAAACCGATCCTGAACTTAAGAATGTACCAGTCAGTGGAATGGGGGGGATCGAAACATGGAAAGATGCATTGGAATTCATGCTTCTGGGATGCAGTACGATACAGATCACAACTGCAGTAATGGAATATGGATACCGGATCATTGAAGATATGATCGAGGGCATGGAACATTATATGAATTCAAAAAATATCAGGAATATTCAGGAGATACTGGGAAAAGGAATTGATGCAATCATCAGTGCCGATGCATTGAATCGGGAAAGCATTTATTATCCCAAATTTAACAGAAGCCTTTGTATTGGATGCGGCAGATGTTATCTATCCTGCTTTGACGGTGGACACCAGGCGATCAGGCAGGATGGTGACAGCAGAAAACCGGTCCTGGATGCAAAAAAATGTGTCGGATGTCATCTCTGTGCTGCGGTTTGTCCTGCGCATGCGATCAGTGGTGGCTTCAGAGTGAAAAAATAGGAGGCAGAAATGACAGAATGTAACATAATGAGAATGGATGAAAAAATAAAATCTTTTTCCAGATTTGGGGATACCGGAAATGGAGGAATTACCAGATTTTCATTGTCGGAAGAAGCAATTCAGGCAAGAAATGAGTTCAGGAGCAGGATGGAAGCGATTGGTGCGAAGGTCGTAACAGATGATATGGCAAATATGTATGCAACATTATCAGGCAATGAGGATTTGCCGGCGATTGCAACAGGCTCACATCTGGATTCGGTGAGAAAAGGTGGAAATTATGATGGAGTTCTGGGTGTTCTGACCGCAATGGAGGTTCTTGAAACCATTGTAATTAATAAAATTTCACACAGACATCCGATTACGGCAGTTGTCTGGACCAATGAAGAGGGTGCCAGGTTCGAACCGGCAATGATGTCATCGGGAGTTATAACAGGTAAGTTTTCAAAAGAGAAAATGCTACAATCAGAAGCGAAAGATATACCCGGCTATACATTTGGCGAGGCACTGAAAAAAAGCGGAATGGCTGGAGATGAGAAGAACCGATTGAATGCAAAAGATTATGCCGGTCTGATCGAACTGCATATTGAGCAGGGACCTGTGCTGGAGTATGAAGGATCAGATATTGGTGTGGTCGAAGGTGTTTGTGGAATGATCAATTACGAGTTCACCTTTAAGGGACAGGCAGATCATGCCGGCACAACACCGATGCCATTTAGAAAAGATGCACTTTATGCAGCAGTGAAAACAATTCAGTACCTTCATGATGAACTGGATCTTCTGGATCACAGACTGGTATATACAACAGGTAAGATTTCTGCACATCCCAATATTCATACGATCATTCCGGATGAGGTCAAATTCACCTTAGATGCAAGACATCAGGATCCGGAAGTCTTAAAGCAGGTGCTTCATATTATTTCAAAAATACCAGGCACTGTTGAAAAATGTGATGTGACGTATCAGGAAGCCTGGTCAAGAAAAACTGTATCCTTTACTCCGGAGCTGGTTGATTTTGTTGAAAAGTCTGCAATTCAGATGGGATATTCCTATAAAAAAATGTATTCAGGTCCCGGACATGATGCACAATTTGTTATTGATATGATACCAACAGCCATGATTTTTGTACCAAGTGTAGACGGACACAGTCACTGTGAACTTGAAAGAACTGATGTGGAGCACTGCTGTAAAGGTGCAAATGTGCTGTTAAAAACAATCCTTATGATGGATCAAATCTGATTGTTTATTCATATAGCCTGTGATAAAATAGGAGCAGTTACTATTTTATACTAGGAGGAAATGACATGAAAGGAACAGTCGTATCATCATGGGTACAGTCCTGCAGAAAATTATTTGGTGATGAGATCGTAAACAGTGCATTAAAGGCACATCAGCTTCCGGCTGATAAAGTGTTTTCACCAATAGAAGATGTTGCGGATAGCGTAGCAAAAGGAATTGTTGACCATATCGGGAATGCAGTAGGCAAGAATCATAAAGAAATCTGGGGCACGATGGGGCAGCAGAATATAAAAACTTTCAGTAAGAATTATCCGGGATTTTTCAGACACGATTCAGCATACCAGTTTTTAAAATCAATGAATGATGTGCATGTTATTGTAATGAAGAGATTTAAAGGTGCAACACCTCCCATTCTTGACGTAACACCGATCGGATCTCATGAAATTTTATTTACATACAGATCAAAACGAGGCATGGAGGATTATCTTCAGGGATTGATCAAAGGTGTAGCAACTTTTTTTAAAGAAAAAATTGAAGTTGAAGTAGTTTCACAGGCTCAAAATGAAACGCAGCTAAAACTTACTTTTGAACAGGAGATCCAGTCGGTCAAGAAGTATGCATTGAATAGAATTTTTTCATTTGGTATTTTGAAAAAGGCATATTTGAAACAGGCAATTCTTGGAGCAGTTTTGATTCTGCTTGCAGCAATTCCTGTCACAGGAAGTATTGTATCATCAGTCATCATTGGAGCTTTGACTTTAGTTGTGACAGCGGTAACGGGGATGTTATTCCAAAGACCATTTTCCAAGGTCATGGAAGAACTGACACAGCTTGGAGATGGAAATTTCATGGAATCCCTTCATATCAGATCAAATGATGAGTATGAAGGTATGATGGAAGCGATCAACCAGGTAAAAAGAAATGTTCAGAAAGACTTTATCAACTTCAATGCGATCGTTGATGAAATGTATACATTTAATAATTCGGTTGCCAAAATCGCAACGACAATGCAGAATACATCAAATGAGATTACTGATGTTCTCGAAGAAGTTGCAACTGCCGCAATCTCACAGGCGGAAGATACAGAACGTGTTGTCAGTGTCCTGAATGAAAGTATTAATAATATTACTGCAGTATCGCAGGAAAGTGATGAGAACAAAACAAAAATTGAAGAAGCTGTAGGCGGAATCGAACAGAGTTTCCATGAAGTATCCGGTACTGCTACAGAGATCAATGATGTTCTGAATCAGTTCAGCCATATCAAAAATAACAGCAATGAATTACAGAAAAAAGCAGATGATATTACTTCGATCGTATCCATTGTTTCGGCTATTGCACAGCAGATCAATCTACTTGCACTGAATGCATCCATTGAAGCTGCCAGAGCCGGTGAAGCAGGAAGAGGATTTTCGGTAGTAGCGGAAGAAGTAAGAAAACTTTCAGAGGAGACGAACAGTGCTGTCAGCAAGATTAATGACAGTCTGACAACATTCGTATCCAGCATTGGAACAGTCGTGAACGGAATTGATGTTCAGTATACAGTCCTTGAGTCAGAGAATGGTAAATTAAAAAATGCAGTTGTAACTTCTGAAAAATCGAACGAACGTCTTGGAACGGTCTCGGGTCTTATGATCAAGACTTCACAGGAACTGAAACAGGAAGCTGAAAATATAAACTCAGCATTTGACAACATTCAGAATCTTGCAGCAATTGCTGAAGAAAACTCAGCAGCAACGCAGGAAGCAAATTCAAATGTTGCAGTCTATATCGAGCATATTCATGAACTTACAGACCAGATCAAAGTGTTTGACTCTATGATCAAGAGTTTCCAGGTGGATCTAGCAAAATATAAAATATAGTTCATACCACATAAAAAGAGGTGCAGCCATTTTTTGGCAGCACCTCTTTTATCAATGATTTGTATAGAGTTCAGTATTGGTATTGATTAAAATCTTTTGACTTTAAAGAATTCTCTTGTTTCAGCTATGACAACACCGTTCAATGCAACGAGTGCGATCAGGTTAGGGAATGCCATCAGACCATTAAATATATCGGCGATGGTCCATACTGCTGATACTGTCATATAAGGTCCAATAAATACAGCAAGGATATATATCCAACGGTAGGCTTTCACTATTTTCTGATTACCATTCACAAGATATTCAAGACAGCGTTCACTGTAATAATCCCAGCCAAGAATCGTTGTAAAAGCAAAAAAGACAAGACAGATCATCAGGATAAATGAGCTTACAACAGCTGGGAAAGGGAGACCATCCTGAAAAGCTTTCGTTGTGACAGCGACACCTTGTAATCCAACATTCCAGCTTCCAGTGACTACAATGCAAAGACCAGTCATTGTACAAACAACAACAGTATCCAGGAATGTGCCTGTCATAGAAATCAGACCCTGACGTACCGGCTCTTCAGTCTGTGCAGCAGCAGCAGCGATCGGTGCACTTCCGAGACCAGATTCATTGGAAAAAATACCTCTGGCGATACCTTTTTGCATAGCTACCATAACAGCGCCGAGAGCACCGCCGGCAGCAGCTCGAAGACCAAAGGCACTTTCGATAATTGTAACAACAGCATCAGGAATTTTTGTTATGTTTGTTATTAGTATCGTGAGTGCAGCTAATACATAAAGACCTGCCATAAATGGAACGACGATTTCAGAAACAGTAGAAATTCTCTTCAATCCTCCGATGATGACAAGTGCCACACATACAGCAAGAACAATACTTGAAATCACGACTGTCCAGGAATAAGGTCTGCCGAGCAATGTTACTGACCAGGAACTGGATGGATCAAAGAAATTATTAACTGCACTTGTAATACCATTTACCTGTGTGAATGTTCCGATACCAAGGAGACCAACACCTACACCAAAAAATGCAAATATCTTAGCGAGCCATTTCCAGGATTTCCCCATACCATTTTCGATATAGTAAAATGGTCCTCCTAAAACGTGGCCATCAGGTGCAACGACACGATACTTTGAGGCTAATAAACATTCAGCATATTTAGTTGCCATACCAAGTAGTGCTGCAATCCACATCCAGAAAAGTGCGCCGGGACCACCAGCAACAATGGCTGTTGCAACACCGACGATATTCCCGGTACCAATGGTTGCTGAAAGTGCAGTACACAATGCACCAAAACTGGAAACTTCACCATTCTTGCTGGATTCCGGTCTGAAAATGTACTTAAATGCAAGGATCAATTTGGATATCTGCAGACCTTTCAGTCTTGTAGTCAGAAGGATTCCGACCAGCAGAATAAAGATGATCAGGGGTAATCCCCAGATGAAGCTGTCAGCAGCTTCGAGAAACGAATTAATTTGTTGAAACATGATTTTTTTACTTCCTCTCGTCTATTTTTAGAATAAAAATAAGAGCTGATATATTATCAGCTCCCTCAAGAGAAGAACATGCATGTAAAATGCTCTGTCCGTTTGCCTGAGAGATAGACAGGATGAATCCTGCGTTACACCTTCGGCGCTCCTTTTGCTATGTTGCATTAGAGACTCTCCAGAGAGTGGGCGTTTTAGAGCCCAACACAGTTAATCTAGCATATTTATTCCATGTTGACAATCATTGATTGACAAAATATGAAAAAAATCTTAAAAAAGAGTGAAAAAACAAGGCATCAGACAATGCATGCGCCGAGGATGCATGAAGTTATCAAAACAAAGCATGAAATAGGAAAGTGAATGGCATTATTCGCAAAATTTGTGAGTTATTACAATAGACATATATTTTCAGCAATGGTATAGTTTTTTTATTCGGACAGTTTCAAATCTGTCCATCTTAATTCAAGGCGATTCAGCCGGTTATCCCATTTCAAAAATACAATAGAAGGAGGGAATTTATTGAAGAGTACAGGAGTTTTTTTTGTACCCATTTTATTTGTGACAGTTATGTCGTTTTTAACAGGGGTGCTGTTTTTTCGCCCGATTTATGTGAATGCAAGTAGTGGGGTTTTTTCACATAGACATGGCGAGGAGTGTTATGAAATGCTTCAGGAGATTTGCCAGGATCATAGAATTGATACTGATATAGGAAGTAAATATCAGATTTGCAGCACATGTAATAAAGTAACACGACATCAGGTAATTACAATGTATGAAATTTGTAATTTGTATGGTTATAGCGCGGAGAGAGAGGGTTACACTGAATGTTCAGTATGTATGACACGAACAGGAGAGTGGTCTGAGGCAGGAATATTTGTGCATTTCACAGAAATTGAAACAAAAATTTGTGCTTTGGATGAAGTGGATTATGGGAGTCTGACGTTAGTTCCGGATAGAACAGAAGTGTCTGATCAGCCCGTTTTAATGAAAGCAATCATTACATCGTTCCGCGAAGGATTGGTTCTTCATTCACTTCCGTATTTTTGGAATTTAACAGGTGAGTATGTGAGCAGTAGTGAATTAGTTGTTACTGAAAATGGAGATTATAGTTGCATTGTCAGAACCATAGATGGAATGGCAGCAACAGCTATGATCAGCATAACCAATATAGTGCCAATACCTATAGAACCGGAGCCTGAACCGGAGCCAGAACCCGAGCCGGAACCAGAGCCAGAACCGGAGCCAGAACCGGAACCAGAGCCAGAGCCTGAACCGGAACCAGAACCAGAGCCGGAACCCGAACCAGAGCCGGAACCAGAGCCAGAGCCTGAACCGGAACCAGAACGAGAACCAGAACCAGAACCCGAGC
>JAQVCQ010000075.1 GCA_028689715.1 Lachnospiraceae bacterium | reverse complement strand
TTGATGCGCCCATTCGTTCATTGATCTCTTTCACTGCAAGGCATGACTGTCTGATGATCCATTCACCGATCGTAATAATATATCCTTTTTCTTCTGCCACTGTAATAAACTTTTCAGGATTGACCTGGCCAAATGCTTGCGATTTCCATCTCGCCAGTGCTTCAAATCCTCTCAGTTGTTTTGTTTTTAAATAAAACTGGGGCTGGAACGCCAGATACAATTCTTCATTACTGATTGCATTTGCAAGTGCAGTATCAAAAGCAATCCGTTCAATCATGCTGTCGTTCATTACTTGACTGAACATACGGATTCCATTTTTACCGCCATCTTTTGCATGATGCATTGCAATATCTGAATACCGAAGCAGTTCTGAGGTCGTCTTCCCATTCTGTGGATATCTTGCAACACCAAAACTCGCACTGACCCTGGCTTCCACACCATCGATCATATGCAGTTTATCTGAAGCTTCGCGAAGCAACTCAACATAATTAATTAACTCTTTTTCTTCCAGATCCTCAGAAATAACAATGATGAACTCATCTCCACCAAATCTTCCAAACATGTCATCTTTTCTAATATACCCTGAGACTTCAGCAGCGATCACCTTCATCAGACTGTCGCCAAAGTCATGTCCCATCGTATCGTTTATAACTTTAAAATCATCCAGATCGAACATTGCAATAGAAAATCCGGCACTCTTCTGTTCTGCCATGTCAATTAAAAATTCTATTCTATTCAAAACCATAGTTCTGTTTGGAAGTTCTGTCAGACCATCATAATATGCAAGCTGATTAATATGTCTTTCATTCTCCTGTAAAATATCATTATACTGAAGCAATTTACTGTTTTGTTCCTTTAATTCTTCTTCTGTTGCTGCAAATTCTTCATACAATGCGCAAAGTTCAACATTCTGCTGCTCAAGTTCCACAGACCGTTTTCTAAGATTTGATGAAAAGTAGAAAATCAGACTGCACACAACAACAGTAAACAGAGCACTCATAACAATTGATATGACACTTAAACCATTGGTTGATGCAAAAAATAAAATATTCAAAATAAGCGATATACCTGTTAGTCCCATAGCGAGAATAAAACCTTTTTTTGCTTCTCTTATGGTCAGGTATACCGCTATTAATACTTCCAGTTCACTTATAATTCCTTTGGTCAGAATATTGGGATTCCATAATGATATTACGAGTACCACAAGGTACGCTAAAGCAAGTATGATCATTCTGACCACACTGTTTTGTTTTCCTTTTGCCGTATCAGCTTCCGCTGCAATGCTGTCTACAAATAACTTTATTCTGTCTTCCGCATTGATCATTAGAATTCCTCAGCGCTTCTATAGTTTTATCCCGATGTTTTTGGGCGCCTGCCGTTTTTCGGAACATCTATTTTATAATAACATAAAATAAAAAAAGTTGCATGATAAGTTGACCGGTAATTTTGACAATTTTGCATATTCGTTTTTGTATATTTATACGAACAATAAAGTCCGTTTTATTTTATTTATCCTTATTCCACCCTTTCAAACACTGGCATTTTATCCATTGGGGCTTCTGCTACAATCCATTTTCCGCCTTCTATGATCTCACCACCGTCAATTTCTTTCCAGTTTACACCTGCAGGCAGATACATCTTTCGCGTTCTTTCTCCAGGATACAAAATGGGCGCGACCAGGTAACGATCTCCATAGAGATACTGGTCTTCCACTTCCCAGCAGATTGGATCTTTTGGAAATTCATAAAATAAAGTACGCATGATAGGTGTTCCCTTTAAATGTGCTTCCTCCATAATACCGCGGGTATAATCACGAAGTGTTTCCCGTAACTGCATATATTTTTTACATATTCCAAATACTTCTTCTCCGTAGCTCCATACCTCATTTGCTGCACCGGAGCAACAATGTGCTCCACCAGTCACTCCTTGCTGCGGTTGTCTTGGTTCTCTGTCCCCATGCAGTCTCATGACCGGACAAAATGCGCCCCATTGAAACCATCTGACAAATAGTTCACGGAATGCAGGATCATCAGGATTGCCACCATGAAATCCCCCAATATCCGTTGTCCACCATGGTATCCCTGCAATTCCCATATTAAGACCTGCTGCCAGCTGATTACGCATACTTGAAAAACTGGAAGCAATATCACCTGACCATACCAGGGCGCCATATTTCTGGCTTCCTGCCCATGCACATCGCAGAAGATTCACAATATTTTTCTGACCTTCATTCTCCATTCCTTCATAGAAATTCTTCGCATATTCTCTCGGGTATAGATTGCCAATTTCAAGATCCGTTCCTTTGAAATATCTGTAATGGTCAAAATCATATGCTGTATATTCGGGCTCTGCCTCATCCAGCCAGAATACTTTGATGCCAAGATCATAGTAATTCTTCTTTACTTTTTCCCATAAATACTCTCTGGCTTCAGGATTGGTCGCATCGTAGTGAATCGTCGCACCTTCAAAGTTCAGACCCACACGGAATCCTCTCTCCGTTCTGATCAGGTAACCCTTTTCCAGCATTTCGGGATAGTTTTCAGACTCCCTGTCAACCGTTGGCCAGATCGACACCATTAGTTCTATTCCCATTTCCTTTAGTTCATCGACCATCGCTTTTGGATCAGGCCAGTATACCGGATCGAATTTCCACTCTCCCTGTTTTGGCCAGTGAAAAAAGTCAATTACAATCAGGTCAATCGGCAGATTGCGGCGCTTATATTCTCTTGCAATCGTAAGAAGTTCATCCTGTGTCTGATATCTTAATTTGCATTGCCAGAAACCAAGTCCATATTCCGGCATCATAGGCACTTTACCTGTCACATCTGCATATGCTTCTTCTATCTCAGCCGGTGTATCCCCGGCTACGATCCAATAGTCAAGAATTTTAGTAGAAAATGCTTCATAACTGATGATATTTTTACCAAATACAACCCTTCCAATTGCAGGGTTATTCCAAAGAATCCCATATCCTCTGGAAGATATCGCAAACGGAACACTTGACTGTGAATTCCTATGCGCAAGTTCAAGATCCATACCTTTTAAATTCAGGTAGGGCTGCTGATACTGACCCATACCATATATTTTCTCATTTGGATCCTGTGATTCCAGGCGAAATGTGAGGTGATAATCCCCTCCTATATTCGGTCTGAACTCACGCGCTTCCACTTCAATTGCGCTGCATTTTTCATCTGTCACATCAGCTCTGTTTCGCCAATATTCTTCCAGAAGCACTTCTTCTCTATCATTATAAACTGTAATCTTTCCACCCTGTGTCAGTTGCGCACTGATTTTTCCATTTGTGATCATCGCGCCACCGGATGTGGCTTCGCATGTTACTGTATTCAGATTCTGTACAAGTAACCCTCTGTCCAGTGCAAACTCTTCATCAGGCATCACACCGCACTTTGTTGCTCTGATCCTGAGGGCATTCTTACCCCATGGCTCGATCCACATTTCCTCAGCGTCATAATGAAATCTGATCCGTTGTTTTTCTATTTTAATCATAACTATACCTCCAATTGAACTATCCTTTTACCGCACCACTTGTCATACCACTGATGATATACTTCTGCATGAAAATAAAAATCAATGCGACCGGAATAATTGTTACGACTGCAAATGCAGTCAGATAACTCCATTTTGTTCCATACTGTCCCATAAAATTGAAGATGCCTGCTGTGATCGGTCTTTTTTGCTGATCGATAATAAATGTCATACCATATGCAAGGTCGCCCCATGCATATAAAAAGGAAAAGATCGCACACACGATCACACCTGGCTTGGCAATCGGAATCAGTACCTTGATAAAAGCTGTAAATCTGTTACAGCCATCAATATAGGCTGCTTCCTCCAGTTCTTTTGGAATCGAAGCAAAATAATTCTTAAGTATCAGAACAGAAAATGGAATTCCAATCGTTGCATCTGCAAGAATTGCAGCAAATGGCGTATTATATGCATGAATATTTCGGAACATAATGAACATAGGCGTCAGCAGTACAGAAACAGGAAGCATCTGTGTGACCATAAATCCCAACAGCATGATCCTTCTGCCTTTAAATTTATACTTTGCTATGCCATACGATGCTGGTACTGCCAGCACGACAGCAAGTATCATGCTTCCCATTGCTATGATCATACTGTTTGCAAATGACCTGAACATATTAAAATCACCGGAATCCAGCTGTGCAGCATAAGATTTTAAATTGATCATTTCCGGAAATAATGTTGGTGGTATTCTAAAGATCTCCTGCTCTGTTTTTAAGGAAGTCACAACGATCCAGTACAGGGGAAATAAAAGTGCTACCAGGACACCGATCGCAGCAATATTTAAAATAATATTTTTTTTACCATGAATGATTTTTTCGTCTCCCATTATGCTTCCTCCTTTGTTGTCGTTTTTAAGTAGAACATACTGACCACAAGCAGAATCAGGAACAGCACATTGGCTACTGCAGATCCCTTACTATACTTAAACATCTCAAATGATAACTTATAAGAATAAGTCGACAGCATATGTGTTGAATTGACCGGACCACCGCTTGTCATAACATATACCAGATCAAATACTTTAAATGTATAAATAAAACCAAGTATCAATACAGATTCTATCGTAGGCCGAAGCAGCGGAACTGTGATCCTGATGAACTTTTGGATTTTTCCTGCACCATCAATGGAAGCACTTTCGTACAATTCCTGTGGTATTGTCGTCAGTCCGGTCGCGATCAAGATCATATTAAAAGGAATTCCTATCCAGATATTAGCAAATACAACTGCAAGCATGGCAGTTCCAGGTGTCGTGAGCCATTCCACATTCTCCTGAATCAGTCCAAGACTCTGTAGCGCAAAATTCAGGATACCAACATCTGTTCCGAAGATAAATTTAAATATAAGCGCCGTGACTGTAATAGGGATCATCCACGGCATCATCAGCAATCCTCTGATCACCTTGGAAAATCCAAAATTCTGATTAAAAAAGACAGCCAGTGCAAATCCTATGATGAACTGTACCACCAGACAGCTCACTGTAAAAATGAGTGTATTATAAATCGCATGAATGAACACATCATCATGAAAAATTTCAATATAATTTTTTAACCCGACAAATTCTTTTACTCCGCCGGCTAAGTTTTTCACTGTTACATCCTGAAAACTCAGGACTATGTTGTTCAGAATTGGATAGCCGACAAACACCAGCATATAGATAAACGCCGGCAGTACAAAAACAAGTCCAATATTGTCATATCTGAAAAACTTCTTTATTCTGACCATGATACCGCCTCCCATTATAATAATTGCCGTGAGTTCGGCTATTTTTAAGTAAAGAGAGGGAGTATACGAAATTACCGCATACTCCGCACTACCTTTATTATTTTAATTTTTATTCAATTATTTACTGCACGATCCCATCAATCGTCTGCTGTGCAGCAGTTGCTGCCTCTTCAGGTGTTGCCGCTCCTGTGATGACCTGATTGAATGCGAGAGAGATCGCATCTGATACATCCGGCCACTCTGCAAGTGGTCCTCTAGGTTGCGCATACTGCATTTGTTCTACAAAAAGTTTCATCACTGCATCATCTGTGAACTGTGTTTCAGCAATCGTTTTATCAGACGAGATATAGCCCATTGTATTCATCATGAATTTTACCTGTTCATCTGCTGTTGCATATTTCAGGAATTCAAGTGCTCCGGCTTCGTTTCCTCCTGCGATCACACCATAGTTTTCTCCGCCAAGTCCTGATGCATATTGTGAATACTGTGGAATCAGTGCTACATTCCATTTTAAATCAGGTGCTTCTGCACGCATGGTCGGTACCTGCCATGGTCCATTGATCATCATTGCCACGTTGCCTGATATGAACTGATTCATGACATCACCCTGTGTCCAGTTAATGCATTCTTTGCTCATTGCTCCTGAATCGACCAGATCTTTTACAAAACTAAGTGCTTTGACACCACCTTCAGTATCAATCGTGTAAGAAGTTTCACCTGTAGACCATACCCATGGAAGGAAGTTAAAGGTTCCTTCTTCGTTCTGAAGACTGCAGAATGCAAGTCCACTTACTTTATCTGTTGTAAGTTTGACTGCTGCTTCTTTTAATTCATCCCAGGTCGTTGGTACTTCCACTCCTGCTGCTGCCATCATATCCTCATTGTAGTATAATGCAAGACAGTTACTTCCAAATGGAACCCCATATAATTTGCTGTCATAAGTACAGGATCCAACAGGTCCATCATAGTAATTGCTGACATCAAATTTGCCTGTCAGGTCTGCAAAAATTCCCATGGATGCGTAAGATGCATGATCCGGATTATCAAGAATGACAAGATCCGGAAGTTCTCCTGCCGATGCACCAATTGACAGCTGTTTTTTGAAATCTGCAAATGGTACATATTTTGCACTTACTTTTACATTCCCTTGTGAATCATTATAGCCCTGGATCATTTCGTCAAGAGCCTTCTGGTGACTTTCATTTTCCCAATAATACCAGATCGTTACATCCCCTGAAGCTGCATCCGCTGTCACTTCCTGTGCTTCTTCTGTCGTGCTTTCTGCTGCTACTTCTGCTGTTGCTTCCGTTGTAGTCGTTTCTGAACTTTCACCTGCTGATGCCCCACCGCATCCGGTAAGTGAGATTGCAACCATAACAGCTGCAAGAACCAATGACGTTACTTTGTTTCGTTTCATACAATACCTTCCTCCTTCAATTCATATCTGTTTGATAAACCTAGCTTAATATGAATTGAATCTTTTCAAAACGTGAGAAAACTTTAAAAGGGAGAAAATCCTAAACTCACCTGTGTGTTTTTCTGTAATCTGCCGGAAGCTGTCCAAACGTTTCTTTGAACACCTTACTAAAGTACTTTGAATCAGTATACCCAACTTTCTCAGCGATCTCATACAATTTAAGCTGCGTTCCGATCAGCAATTCCTTTGCTTTTGCCATTCTGAGCTTCTTGATATAGGCACTGAAGGTAACACCTACCTCACGGTGAAACTGTGTACCAAGATACTCCGGTGTAATATGAAGTTTTTCTGCAATCTCATCCAGCGTGATCCCTGTTGCATAGAACTCCTGGATCATATTGATCGTTTTTTTGATCGTCAGATGCGTGATTTCTTCATCAGCCTGATCCGATGCGTTCTCAAGCATTTGGAGCACTTCTTTTAATACTGCCGACAGCTCTTCCTGTGTTTTCGCTCCCATAATACATTCCAAGAGCTTTTGCTGGGAAAAGTTCTGCCTTGACAGATAGGGTTCTGCTATATTGCCTACTTCTTTTGCCACATTGATCACCGACCATAAAAATCTGACATAGCACTCTTTGATCTCTCTTGGTGCATATAGCTTTCCCTCCTGAAAATAACGTTGAAATGCTTTGGCTTCCTCCATTAGTTTTTCATGGTTACTCCCACATATGGCAATCTTGATACGATTCTCGATCTGAACTGGATAGATACATGGTACCGTCTGTATTTTATTGATCTTCGGATATGAGATCACGACCCCATCTCCCAACGAAATATTCCATTCAAGATTCTTCTTTAACAGATTGATCTGTTCCCCCAGCAGAACGATATTCTCAGCGATGGTCCAGCCTGTTGTAATCCCTTTCATCCACTCAGAATGATTCAATATCCTGCCCTGAATAAAACGTTCCAGTGCCAGTCCGTCCCTGAATCCATAAAAAATGACTGCAAATATTCTATCCTGTGTCAATGCAATCACACTATAGGAAACCCCCTGCGTCTGAGAGGTCAGTATCCTCACTTCACGTTTTAGCTGCTCCGTATATTCTTCAAATCTGCTCCCAAGATAAAAACATACCGATGCAAGTGTTGTCTCCTTTTTGATCTGATATTTACTTTCCAGAAATCTGTACATTTCTTCATCCGTTACAATACTTCCGCTTAGAATTCCTTCCATGATCTGTTCCAGGCTCCCAAGCTGTTCTGGCTTCTGCAGCCTCTCATTTTGTATCTGGCTTTTTACATGTTCCATCGCGGTAGTGAAGTCATTCATTGCGATGGGTTTTAGCAGGTATTCTGTTACTCCCAGCTTGATTGCCCGCCTCGCGTACTCGAACTCCGAATACGCACTTAATACGATCGCCTTTGCAGAAATCTGATTTTCATAAACTTTCGTCAGCATTTCAAGACCATCCATTTCAGGCATCTTAATATCTGTTATGATCAGATCCGGCTGCAATTCACTAATCAACTGCAGACCTTCCGACCCATTCTCTGCTTCCCCTACGATTTCATACTCCGGATCCATCTTACCTAATAACCGGATGATTCCTTCCCTGATTCGAATCTCATCTTCTACAATTACTATTTTCACGCGCAGCCCTCTTCTGTTCATTCTTCTTCATGCGGCACTTTTATGGATACCTGGGTGAACTCATTTTCTTTGCTTTCTATGATGACCGAAGAACGCTCTTCATAATAAATATGGATCCTGTTAATTGCATTTTCCATTCCAATATGGCGTTTTTCAGTGCTTTGCGGAAAGATTCCCCGATTCATTTGTTCCACCATATCTTCCGGAATGCCTTTTCCGTTGTCACGAATCCCTATCTGCAATGTATCTTTCTCAGCATTGATTTCTATTTCCAGTCTGTGTGTTCCCTTTTTTCCCTCAAATCCATGAATAATGGCATTTTCAATAAATGGTTGAAGCAGGAGCTTATGTATTTTCCAATCTAATATTTCAGGTGAGATATGCATTTCACATTCAAAGGTGTTTTTTAATCTGGTCTGCTGCAAGAACAAATACTGCCGCAGCCATTCGCACTCTTCCCGAACAGTTACCATCGCGTTACTTTTATTAATTCCATACCGTAGGATCGATGCCAGTGATGTGATCGAATTGCTGATCTCATATTCATCTCTGTCAATTGCCATCCAGTTAATGGTGTCCAGTGTATTATACAGAAAATGTGGATTGATCTGCGCTTCCAGCGCTGCAATTTCTGCCTCTCTTTGCTTTTCATTTGCATCTCTTTCTTTACTGATCGATTCTTCCACTCTGTCTAACATCTTATTGAACTGACTTGCAATGGTTTCGACCTCGACCGGCATACTGTCATGAATCTGCGCTCTGGCTGACATTTCACCTTTTCCTGCTCTTTTCATGATGCCGACCAGGTTCAGCAGGGATCCTGTCAGCGTCCTGATCAGAAACACATTGATCACGACCAGTGCAACGAGCGAGACCGTCATGACAAGTATCATGATTCTCTGCTGAGCCTGCAATCTGTTAATGACAGTATTCTGATTTGATACATTTATAATGTCACACTGAAATTTTTCGTTGTAAACAGCATTGACAGTGAAAAATTCTCCATCAAAAATATCCTGGCTCTGAATGAATTTCATATAGCGTTCTTTTCTGACCTCTGGATCATCGCTCCACTCAATGACCTGTTCACCGAGGTATCTGTCATTGTAGTATGACATCATAAGTCCTTCAGAATTCACCATGAAATTAAACGTATCCAAGTTTTCTGCATTACCACAGATTTCCTTCAGCATCTTCTCGTCAATGCTGACGATCACGACACCGATCTGGTCTTCCACATTCTTATAGTTAATCAGTCGATGTCCCAGATGAAACAAATAATAGGTATCTGTATTGAACACGCCTGCTTTTCTGGTCGATATGATATGTGTTTTGTTATCCTTTGATAGAAAATCATATAGTTCCTGTTTGGACATTGACGAATTATCAAGCCAGGATGATTTTGTCATATATCCTGATAAAAGATCGTAAAATATCATATCCTGCCCTGGTGTGATGATCGCAATGGATTTTACATACTCTCTTGTATAGAACATCCCTCTGAGACTTCTTCTCAGTTGCCCTCTCACCAGTGTCAGATCGTTGGGACTTTCATTGATATGTTCCACCATCTCGATGACATCATCATTCATATACACCTGAAACAAAATGTCTTCATAAGACTCGATCCAGACATCCAGACTGCTGGCGGCCTGATTCAGATTCGCCTGCGTCAGTTCCTGTACATTCTCTTTTACAATAGATGCTGTGTTAAAATAAGAAAACATATTATATAGAATGATCGGTATGATCGATGTTCCAATAAAAGCAAGGATCAGTCTGGTCGTCAGGCTGGTCCTGCGATTTTTAACCTTATGTATGCTCAATGAAACTTCCTCCCATCCCCATAACAAGAAATACGAACGGTGTCAGCATCACATGCTGGAACCCCGCGAACTGGTGAACCATCGTCACGATAAGTCCTATGGCAATTGGCACCAGATATTGATTTTTATTTCTGTTTTGTAAAAACAATATCACAGCCTTGGAAACCAGCCAGATGAATCCTGCACATCCGATCAACCCGGTACAGATCAGCCTGTTCAGCAGTTCATTATGCGCATTGGCGATCACTGCATCTCCCCACCATCCACTTAAGATCACATTCATCTGTTCAGGGAACTTTTCATACAGATAGGGCGCAAAACAATCCGGTCCTACACCGAACAATTTATTTTTAATGGGCATCTCCAGATAACCCTGCCAAGCTACTTTCCAGAGCTCACTTCTCCCACTTCCCCATTCTTCGATCAAAGTCCTTCCATTCCATGCCAGAGCCAGAATACTCAGTATCCCTATAGCAAGCATTGCTCCCATTACCAGATCCACTCTGCTCTTAACTAATAAAATTCTGAAAATCAGAAACACTGTCAGCAAAGCGATCCAGTATTCATATCTCAAAATATGGAGCGTTACTGACTCATCTGCAAAATTACGAGTCCTGGGAAGTGCAACACTGATGATGGACAACACAAGTCCTGTCGTCCCTAATAGGATATAACTATTCTGTATTCGGATCATGATTTCTCGTTGTTTTGAAAAGATTCCATATAGAAGTACTATAAAAAGCAGCACACCTCCTGCGACAAGACCGCTCTCGCTGCCCTGTGTTAATACTGTTGCAAATCCGATCAAAAGAAATAAAAATTGTTCTATCTGCTTACCTTGTCTTAAACTATTTAAGTTATTAATATATCCACAATACCCAATCGAAAACATCAATATCATATATCCACTGT
>JAQVCQ010000074.1:2798-11215 GCA_028689715.1 Lachnospiraceae bacterium | reverse complement strand
ATGTGTCAGCACATATTTGGTGAAACACTTACCAAAAGAACCTGTACCACCGGTAATTAAGATTGTTTTATTATTTAACATTGAACTAATCCTCCTAGATTTTAACAGTTTATTTTATCACAGAAACGCTATGATGACAAATCTTACCTGTTTTCAAAGCATTTATTTGTTCTCGAAGTCTGTATTTGTTGCTTCATTCCGATTCTATTTTTTTGAGATCCGCTTTCTAATATATGTTCTGTAAAATTGCAGAAGTTCATAATAAACCATAAATATATATTCTGACTTCATGAACATATGAAGCAGCTTCCTCTGTTCGTCATCTGTTCCGCTGATATAATATTCATTCTGTTCAAACTCAGGGAAACTTTTTTTGATTCCCACTGCAAGTTCTTTCAGCAGGCGCATCTGCTTTTTCTGAGTTCCTTGCATATAGGAAAACAATGTATTTTTCAAATAAAGTTCTGAAAATCTGAACTCCAACTCTTTTTGGTATTTTTCATAAAAGCCTCTTTTTTTTGCTTCATCTAATAACAGTTCCATCGACTTCATACGATGATGGCACCGTTCTTCACTTACAACATGCACAGTTGACGCTTCATGCTGATAATAATAATAAAGAGGTTCATTCACTTTCTCGAACTGTTTAAAACACATCATCCAGATCGGGCTCGCACAGTTGTCTTCATAAAAAATTCCTTCCGGAAAACGAAGATGATTTGCTTCGATCACGCTTCTTTTATAGACCTTGATCACCATACTTCCCGGACGCAGAATCAGACTTTTGTACTTTTCAGACGTTAATATCCCAGTCTGACTGTCGTCATTATTCTGAACTGTCTTTCCCGGTAGCATTGTATGTGTACTTACCAGCGTATAATCACAGCCAACAACATCTGCACCGGTCACTTCTGCCTTACTGATCAATTTTTCATAAAAATCAGGTGCGATCCAGTCATCACTGTCGATCATGCCAATCCATTCCCCACTCGCCACGTCCAGACCAAGATTCCTTGCACCGCCCTGCTTCCGATTCACATCAGATGATATGACTTTTACGATTTCCGGATGCTTCTTCTCATACTCTTTCAGAATCGTAAGCGAATCATCAGTAGAACAATCATCCACAGCAATCACTTCAAACGGACTGACTCTTTGGGCCAGCAGAGAATCCATACAATATTCTAGTTTTCCATCCCCTGCCATATTATAGACCGGCACGATTATACTCAGTTTCATCTACTAACCTCTCAAATTGATCCATCCTAACATCTATCCAACTACTATCCTATAATCTAACTCCAGCTCTTGGCAATATAAGTTCCAACCCTCCGGCAATATAAATTCCAACCCTCCGGCAATATAAATTTTAGCCCTCCGGCATTATGCTTTTCAAAGTAGGAGTATGTGGATTCACCGGATCTTAGGCTCTGTTCTTTAGAGCCTTATGTTCCGCTGTGAATCCAGTTAAGCGCGAGCGTCTCCAACTTTGGAATCATATGCCGGAGGACAGACGTGTATGCCGGAGGGCAGACGTGTATACCGGAGGACAGACGTGTATGTCGGAGGACAAACGCGTACGCCTGAATGTGGGGCATTAACGCTCCCTTTTGATGCTTCCACCCTCGACGCGGTATACAATATCACACTTTTCAATGGTCTGAAGTCTGTGTGCAATAATGATCAATGTTTTCTTACCATGGAAACGGTTAATGGAGTCCATGATTGCTGCCTCTGTATCATTGTCAAGTGCGGAGGTCGCTTCATCCAGAATCAGTACCTGTGGATCATGATACAAAGCGCGTGCAATTCCGATCCTCTGTCTCTGTCCACCTGAAAGTCTGATTCCTCTCTCACCGATTCCTGTATCAAGACCTTCCGGAAGTCCTTTGACAAATTCATCTAGCTGGGCTTCTTTTAATACTTCCCAGATTCGTTTTTCGCTGATTTTTTCCTCAGGAATTCCAAATGCTACATTTTTTCGGATCGTATCATCCAGCATAAAGATCATCTGAGGAATATATCCTATATTTTTTAACCATGCTCGATACTGCGTTTTTATGTCCACGTCATCTGCATAGATCGTACCATCTTTTATTTCCAAGAGACCCAATAGAACATCCACAATGGTAGTCTTGCCCGATCCGGAACTTCCAACAATTCCGACTGCAGCACCGATCGGAATTTCCATATCGGCATGATCAAAGATCAGTGTCTCCGTATTCGGATAAGCATAAGTAATATCTTTTAAATGAATATGATTGTGGATCGGAAGTCTTGCATCCGTATCTTTTGCAAAACTCATGTCAATGTTATTGCCACTGATCTCATCCTGAAGATGATCACTAACACCCATAAAAAATGGTTCAAAATATGCCAGTGACGTCAGCTGGTTATTAATTCTGTTCGCACATGGCATCAGTCTCATGGCTGCCATGGCAAATGCTGAAATAACAGGAATCATGTCCGCCATTGCCCTGCCTGTCAGGATCATAAATAACATATATCCGACCATTCCGATAATGCAGACTGTTTCGATCAGAAGTCTTGGTGTGTTATTATAAAGACTGTATTTTTGTACAGCTTCTACGTAACCTTTCCCGCATTTAATATATTCATCAACAAAATACTGCTCTTTTCCAGCAATCTTGACTTCTTTGATTCCGCTTACAGTCTGTGAGATCCATTTGAACAGCCCACTGTAAAAATCCTGGTTTTCCACTCCGGCTTTCTGCATGATCGGTTTAATCACTGCCTTGATCAGCATTAAGGTAATAAGGAGCAGCACTGCGATCACGATGGTCATCATGGCATCGACCACAAGCAGGATCGCTGACAGTGAGATAAAGATGATCATTTCTGAAACCAGCTGCAGCACAGCAAGTATCAGTGCATACATATTATTTACATCAGATGTAATGCTTCTCTGTATGACAGCTGTGTCACTATTTAAATAGAACTCGTAACCACGACGCAGGTAGTTACGCATCATTCTTTCAGAAGTCGAGAACTGATTTCCATAAATAAAGGAGTACATCATTTTCTGCTGAAAAAATAAAAATAGATTTTTCAGTACAAATGCAACGATCAGAGACAGCATGACAAGGATCGTCAGCTGGTCTTTATTTGTAAGTCCAAGCGACTGATACAGCCATGCCATATAGGCATTTGATTCTACTGCATCCGGACTGATGACCAGACTGACTACCGGAATGACAAGCGAAATACTTGCTGTTTCCAGCACAGCACCGATCAGCATCCCAAAAAGTAGTATTACCATTTTTCGCTTTTGTTTACCGTCTAATAATAAGTTGATCTTCTTAAGAATTTTCATTCACTACCTCTATTCATGCACTTTTTATATTTTATCATTATACCGGTGTACATCCGGATCTTCGTACTGATCCATAAAGTCTTCTCCAAGGAACAGGATCTCATCAACAAATTCCATTTCATAGACCGCCTGTGTGAACACGGCGATCGCAAGGTGAAAATGAACCCCTTCCATCAGGTTCAGTACTTCCATTGGAAATCTTCCTTTGATCACGATGTGTTCTGGAAAGAGTGTTTCATAATCCAGCTCATCTCTTGGATGTGGTTTGATGAAAACTCTGGCATCCTGACAGTAATCTTGAATAATATCCCGAAAGATCTGTTCTCTGATCGGTAATGTACAGAGTTGTTCTGTAAGCAGAATAATATTTTTCGTCTCAGGTTTTGCGTGGCTGATCTGACTGATCAGATGCTCCCAGTCCTTAACAAAAGCCCTGATGATCATCTGTTTCTGCGCTGGAGTCAGTGCTTCCTCCATTGGTTTTCTTGGAACTTCAATATATTTTTTGCAGTCATATTTCAGACAGGATCTGTCATTGATTTCCATATCAAGGCAGTATTTTCCATATCCATTCTGGATAAAAATAAGATTTCTTGCCGACATCCACGCTTTCAATCCAAAGCATCCTCTGTTATCAAATCGTGCTGCGTCATAGATCTTCAGGCAGTTGATTCCATCCTCCACCGCATGATAATAGATCCGGTTTCGGTTCAGATAATATCCGACCGGATCCGAATCACAATAAACATAGATATCCTTATAATCCTGGAATTTGACAGGAATATAAGCCGCTTCCAGTTCAGCATATTTTTTTGTAAATATGATACGGGAAATCATATTTAAAAATAAATTTCCATGATTCTTTTTCCATTTGGTCAGTTCTGGGAAATACGTATCCCGTTTTTCATCAAATGCAATCACGTCTTCAAAGAAATCAAGTGCTTTGAGACGCTCACCCAGTTGCTCAAAATCCGTTGATAATGAACTCAGCAGAATCGTTGCACCGCCAGAACGTTTGGGATCAATGGTAAATTCTTTTAAAAATGTTACATATACATGATAATACGTATGACATACATAAATTCTGTCTTTCATAATCCACGGATCCTCTTATGTATGATGCGCACCGTTCTTGGTGCAATCGCAAATAATGTCAGATATACTTTATTTTTCACACTCAGATAAGGGGATCGTAATCCTTTTCCATAATTTTTTCTAAGAAAACGTATCACATCGCGATACTCCCTGTTTTCTTTCTGCATCAGTCTGATCGGGATATGCAACAGATATTCCAGTCTCTGAAATATCCCAAATCTAATTGCAACAGGCACCAGATCAGAAAAGTGCTTTTCGACCAGTTGCATGGCAATGTCAGCATTTTCAACACAATCTGCGAAGACTCTTGGGAACTCATCTCTGCTTTCTTTTCTTGTGTTGCTTCCGATCCTGTAGAAAACATGATACAACGATTTGGGGCTGCTTGCAATTCCTTTGACTTCTTTCAGCATATGGATCAGCAGGAAAAAGTCTTCATTCAGGATCCCTTCCGGAAATCTTCTGGTCGCGAACAGTGACCGTTCACAAAGCTTTGTACAAAAGGAACAGTCGCCTCTATGCATTAAAAGTTCATTTAGAAAATCATCTGCTTTGATCACACTGTCTTTCTCCGGTGGGATGCAGATCAGCGGTAATGTTGATCCATCTTCTGCTATTTCATCCCTGCCGGCCTGTGCAATCGGCATATCGGTGTGTTTGATTAATTCATATAAAGTCTCATACATTGAAGGTTCGATCCAGTCATCGCTGTCAACAAAGCCAACATAATCTCCCTTTGCATGACTCAGCCCAAGGTTTCTTGCAGATGAGGAACCTCCGTTTTCTTTGTGGAACACTCTGATTCTGCTGTCTTCAAGCGCCAGTTCATCACACAGTTCTGCTGTTCCGTCTGTAGAGCCGTCATCCACCAGCAGAATCTCTATATTTTTCCATGTCTGTGCACAGACAGAACGAACACACCTTGGCAGGCAGTCCTTAATGTTATAGATCGGTATGATGACCGAAATCAACTGTTCCATGTATGGTTATCTCCTTTTTTTCAAAAATCTGTACATTTTGCGCTGCGCAATAATAGGTGCTTTGCTCATAGGACCGGACTGCTCAAATGCGATTTTCCGTCCATTTATAAGACGATCACATTGCATCAGCAGTCTTTTCGCTGCTTCCTCTGCATTCCACTCCTGTTCAATGGTCTCATACGCCTGTAATGCAAGCGAACTTCGAAGTTGCTCATCCCGAACTACATTCAAAACAAGCTCTGTGAGTTCCGCCTGGTCACCGCTTTTAAATACTAGTCCATTTTTTTTATCCTGAATCAGAAAAGGTGTTGCGCCCGGTGCATGGCTTGCAATGACCGCACAGCCACTGTTCATGGCTTCATTCAGAACCGCGCCCCATCCTTCTTTATAATCGCTTGTAAACAGGTAAATATCCGCCTGTTCCATTTCACTTCTGATCTGTTCCGGAGGCATAAAATCTTTTATGACAAAGCTGTCTCCAAGACTGTATAATTCGGCTTCTTTTTCTAATGCATCACGACATGGACCATCCCCGATCATGGTAATATGAGCCGGTACATTCTGCTCTTTCAGTTCTTTCGCAAGTGCAACGACCATTTCAGGATGTTTCCAGTCGATCATCCTGCCTGCCCACAAAATTTCAAGATATCCCTTTTCTTTTTTTTGATTCATCAGCCGGGTCATCTCATATTTCTTCATTTTCGGAAAATATCCGAACCGGAACATCTTATTTGTATAAGCTCTCACAATATGAAAGTCAGATGCAACATATCCTCCATCACATAAAAGATAGACCGGCGATTTTGCAAATCTGGTATGATCCTTATATTTTTTAATCAGTCCTCTGGGCGAAACAGCTTTCCATGTCCCCTCTTTATAAAGGCGTTCACTGCTTCTAATGACGATTTTCCCTTTTAAAAGTCTCTCACTGATGTACTGTTCCTCTTCAACACCGCCAAATATGACAATATCAGCCTCTTGAATCAGTGCTGCACAAATTTCAGGTTCTTCATAATAGAACTTCAGGTAGTGGCATTCTTTTAAAGAAGCCTCCCATCCCATTTTGCGGCGTTCTTCTTCCATAGGCTCGGTCTGTATAAAAGTGTATGTGCTTCCATCCCCGCGCTGTCTCAGTCCCTGATCCAGTGCATCTGACAATGGAATCTGGTGATGATTGATATAATTGGATACCGTAACTAGTTTCATTTCTCTTCACCGTTCTTCGTAATCGTATCATATATTTCCAGCAGTCGTGTTGTGTTGATCTGTGGATCGTGCGTGACTGCCGCCCTGTTTCTGGCCTCCATAGATAACTTTTCAGCCAGTCTGTCATCAGAAAATATCCTGACGATCTGATGAGCCAGCTGATTAGACTCAAGTGCCGGATAAAAAAGTCCTTCTTTTTCAGCCTCCATCATATCCGATACACCGCCGACTTCACTGGAAACGATTGGGACGCCTAACAACATTGCTTCTCCAACAGAATTGGGTGAGTTCTCTATCATGGAGGAAGAAACGAACACATGGGTCTTGAGCATTCTGTCGCACATACCACCTGCATCCAGCATCCCTGTCAAAATAACAATATCCTCAAGTTGGTTCCTGTGTATCAGTTCCAGTAAATACTTCCCATAGGAAGACAGTTTGAGTCTGTTCTTTAATGTATCCTGTTTTATTATATTATTTCCGCCAACATATACTTTTACATCAGGTACGATTTTTCGTATAAATGGTAGTGCTTCTAAAAATAAATGAAAGCCTTTTAAAGGATAATCTCCCTGACTAAAAAAAATCGTATGCCTGTCGCACTCTGAAAGTTCCCATTTTTTGTTATAAAAATTGCTTCTAAGCGTCTCATTCATAAAATGATAACAAATGCCCGCATGGATGCCTTCCACATAATTCTTATCAAAAGCTGTGCGTCCTGTAATATTTCCAGTCAACGCAATTGCCTGTTTCTCATGTTCTGCACGCATCAGAAATTTTTCCTGCTGCTGTCTGATATTATCCTGCTTTAAAAAGTCACGCAGTGTAAATCTGTTTTTGACTGAATCAGGTATTCCATCGCAAAAATGTTCCGCACATGCCTGACAGATTCCCTGCATCCCGATCAGCATTCGTTCCGGTCTTCCATATGCCTTAGCCATTGCCAGTGTATGTGGAAACTCTGTCCCAAATGCATGTACCAGATCTGGCTGATAGTCCCGAATGATTGCAGGTAACGCAGTATCCATCGTTTTCTCATATAGCGTTTCTTTCGTTACATCTTCATAAAAAGCATAATAAGTCATGCCGGACACCATACCTTTTTGAAAAGTTCCAGGCGTGACCGTCTTTAGAGGAAAGCAGACTGCAAGTTCTAATTTATTATTCTCGCCATAAGTTACGAGCGCACTGGAAAGTCCTGTGAGCCAGCCCTCTTTGCTGCTTGATGGAATGCCCAGCTTTTCAGCAATTACTGGCAGACATATGTTACATAACCATAAAACCCGCATCTTGTTCCTCCTTTATTCTAATTGCTATCCTTTATTCTAATTGCTACATTCTGATTCTTGAAAAATCTACTATACACATGATTAAATATTGACTCATTATTTATAGTGGTTCGTAACCTTGCTTTCTTTCATTTGCTTCAATATATTATCTGAGGTTCTGCCGAGTATATTGCATAATTCGCAACTGTATGAAGTCGTCGGCACTTAGGCTCTGTATTTTGGAGCCTTATGTACCGTTACGGACTTCATTCAAGCGGAAGCGTGTTGCGAAGATGCTATATCTCGGCAGAACATCCTTCACAATCCACTACACAAATGAAAGAATCAAAAACTAAATTACCTTAAAATGTCCCAAAGCCGAGTCATTTGTATATTAACTTTTTAAGTTTATTGTATCCGGCTGCAAATGTCGGGTTGTTGCCAAGGTATTTTCTTAACTTTACAAAGGTAAGTGCCAGTAGGATGCGGTATAGGGTTACACGTGCGTATCCCATATAAGTGAGTGTGATCTCG
>JAQVCQ010000074.1:0-2698 GCA_028689715.1 Lachnospiraceae bacterium | reverse complement strand
TTTATTGTATCCGGCTGCAAATGTCGGGTTGTTGCCAAGGTATTTTCTTAACTTTACAAAGGTAAGTGCCAGTAGGATGCGGTATAGGGTTACACGTGCGTATCCCATATAAGTGAGTGTGATCTCGTGATGTTCTGCCTGATCCCGCTCCATATTTTCATGAAGTTCCGAAAAGCCTGCTCCTTCATAGGAAGCAATCACGATGTCAAGAAATCGGATATTACATTTTTCTTCAAAGTAGCACCATAGAAAATGCTCGTAATCTGCCCGGATTCTGTATTTTAAATTATAGCCACGTTTCATAAATAGCTCTCTGGAGTAAATGCAGGCCTGATGGCAGGGAATATGTCTGTAGCAGGAGAATGAACTTAATTTCCTGTTCATGGTGACTTCTGCATTCAGTTTTCGATTAAAGGTATGACCATAATAAATTCCATTATCCCGAATCTGTTCTGAAACTTTTTCTAACACATCATTTCGATAAAGGTAATCTCCGCAGTTCAAAAACAATAGCCATTTTCCTGATGCCTCTTTTACCGCACGATTCATCGCATCGTAGATCCCATCATCAGATCCTCTGATGACCTTGATCCGCTCATCGACGGGCAGTAATTCAAGCGAATGGTCTGTTGAATTTCCATCTTTGACAATAATCTCAAAATTCTCATATGTCTGATCAAGAATGCTGTCGATTGTTTTTTGTAATTTATCACCTGGATTAAAACTGACTACGATGATACTGTATTGAACTGATTCCATTACTAATTCCTTTCGTGTGGTTTCCTATTCTACCCAAAGATCCATGTGGTATAAGGAACAATACGCAGTGATATATCAGCTGCCCGGATCATAAAAATCGCAAAGTAGACACAGTATGCTGCACCAATAGTCAGGGCAAGCCCTGTCTTAAGTTTTTTGCGTTCCGGTTCAATGGACGCTAATATATTTGCGATCAGAAAGATCTGGTAAAAATTGAAATAATAGGCGATTCTGGAAACTTCCGGGATAAAGGACGCAAACAGGTATAGCAGTACCGCCGCAATATTGAGCTGAAAATAGAATATATTGTCTTTCCGTAGCGCTACGGATTTTTTATAAAAATATATCGAAAACAGCAGGATGCTGATTCCTTTTACTATATTTAAATAAGATGTCTCCCCAGTGTCAAAGACCGAATTCTCATAATAGGGATAGATCGCAAAGATCAGTTTTCTGAATAAACCACGAAACAGAACAAGCGACAGACACCCCAGTCCGATCAGGCTCCAATCCCACTTTTTCCATGGTCTGGACGCGAACAGATATACCGGTATGACCACAAGTACTGTTTTGTGAAACAGGGATGCAAACAGGATCCAGAAGATGAACGACAGATGCTCACCTTTTAAAAGATGCTTCACGGAATAAACTGCAATTGCAAGCGCAAAATAATATCGAAGGGTATTGAGACTTGACAGATAGTACCCTGATGCCATAAACAGAAAAAAACCGTACCCGAACCAGTCACTTTGCTCTCTGACTGCTTTTAGAAAAAAAGCAACCGTTGCGAACGAAAAAACTGCAAAAATCGGGATGAACCGGTCTTCACCACATAACATCTGTATCAGCCTGACAATACTATTAAAACCACTCTCGCTGGAGACGCTTCTCTGCAGGCTGATTTTATGGAAAATTTCAACATATTCTCCGTAATCATTGCCTACATAATATCTCCCTGCTGAAACAAGTGCCAGAATCATAAAAATGACGGTCAGCATTGTTCGATCTGCTGCCATCTGTCTGGTCTGAATCATTGTCTGCCGTCCATATTGTGTTTTCACTGCAAATGCCAGCGTAACGGTAATCGCTGTCAGTAAAGTATAAAAAAACATATGATAACGCTCCTTACTGCCGCATATCCTCTATTCCATTTTTCATCAGCTTATATGCCTTTGAAGCACTGATTTCCTGACACATTTTATTTTTATGTTTCAGCAAAAATCTAATAGCCAGTAATTTGGCCGCTCTTCCATACAATTCCTGATATAATACGCCTCTGTCATAAAAGAACTTTTCATTGTATCCATGAAACCATGTCGACGGAGTACCTTCTTCAGTTCCTAGCCGAACAGGGGTCGCATAGACCCGCATTCCTTTTCGGATGCATTCCCTGATAAATAAACTGTCTTCTCCATTGCTATATCTTGCGCCGCCACCAAATAAAAGTGAATAAGTAATATTAAAACGATGAAGTTTCTCGCGTCTTACTGCAAAAGAAAATGTAGGATACCGTCCACAATTATAAGTTCTGACTCTTTTGAATTCAGTCGTATCATACGTTTTTCTTTCTTCGATCACGTCAAAATTAAACAAGAGCATGTCTGCTTCCGGATGTTTCTCAAATTCCTGTATCACCAGTTTAGAATAGCCTGGATCGTACACAATATCATCATCCGAAAATAACAAAATGTCACCCTGCGCCCGCAGCAAAGCATTATTCCGGCTCAATCCAACGCCTCGTTCAGCAAACGAAAAAAAACGGACTTTGAATTTTCCGTAAGGTCCATCTTTACAGATCTCTTCAAAAGCAAACTGGTCACACTGATTGATGATAATCGTATCTGATTCAAGCTGCATTTTTTCGATCAGTACATCCGGTTTTTGATGCATGGCCGATACCAGGACCTCCAGATTCATAGCTCAGACCTCTTTCCAAATA
>JAQVCQ010000001.1:118886-158049 GCA_028689715.1 Lachnospiraceae bacterium | reverse complement strand
AATAATCGATACCATAAGTTGCAAGTCCGCCTGCTTCAACCATACCTGCTTCTCCACAGATGACAGGGATTTTGTTTTCATTTGCTACCATTGCAACAGTTGTCATTCCGGCAGCGATCATGTTATCTGTTGGTGCATAAATTGCATCCACTTTTCCAATTGCTGATTCTACAACTGACTGAATTTCATTTGAACTTGATACTGTAAATTCTTCCCATGCAAGACCAGCTGCTTCGATCTCAGCTTTTGCGATATCAGCCTGGAAAATAGAGTTATCCTCTGCTGAACAGTAAAGAATACCAACTGTTTTTGCTTCTGGAAGGATTTCTGTCAGTAAAGCGATCTGCTCTTTTACAGGTGTAAGATCTGAAGTACCTGAAACATTGCCTCCAGGAGCTTCATTTGAAGCAACAAGACCTGAAGTCTCTGGATCTGTTACTGCTGTAACAAGAATCGGAATATCTGTTGTTTTTCCAGCAACTGCCTGTGCTGCAGGTGTTGCAATTGCAAGGATCAGATCGTTTCCATCGTTCACAAGTTTGGATGCGATGGTATCACATGCTGTCTGGTCTCCCTGTGCATTCTGCTGATCAACTGTATATTTAATTCCTGCTTCATTTAATCCATCAATAAATCCCTGATTTGCAGCATCAAGTGCAGCATGCTCTACCAGCTGGATCACACCGATTTTATATTCTGTTTCTTCTGCAGCAGCTTCTGTTTCTTCTGTAGCAGCCTCTTCTGTAACTGCCTCTTCAGTAACCGCTTCTTCTGTAGCAGCCTCTGTTGTTTCAGCAGCAGCTTCTTCTGTTTTAGCTCCGCATCCTGCAAGTACAGATACTGACATACATGTAACTAACATCATCGCCAATAATTTCTTCATAACTTTTCCCTCTCTTTTGCTTTCGTATTTCATGCATGGTGTTTAATGCTTTAGTGTTTAACGCTTTTATGTATTAAAGCGTTAAATGTATACTAAAAAATATATCGGAAAAGTTATTTTTTGTCAATTCTTTTCGATGATTTCTCCCTGCTTTTTATAAATGCTCTTTTTTGCGACAAATCCTCTCACCATGGATAAAGGATATATCTGTGCTTCCCTGCCTATGATCGTTCCTGGATTCAGAACAGAATTGCAGCCCACTTCAACATGGTCACCGATCAAGGCACCTACTTTTTTCAGTCCGGTTTCTATTTTATGACTTCCGGTCTGAATTGTGACAAGTGATTTATCACTTTTAACATTTGAAGTAATGGAACCTGCTCCAAGATGTGCTTTGTAACCCAGCACACTGTCTCCAACATAATTATAATGAGGTACCTGTACTTTATTGAACAGGATCACATTCTTTAATTCTGTCGAATTACCTACGACTGCACCTTTTCCTACAATTGCATTTCCTCTGATAAATGCACAATGCCTTACTTCAGCATCTTCATCAATAATACAGGGCCCTTTGATCAGCGCACTTGGATAAACTTCTGCGGATTTTGCGATCCAGACTGATTCACCTATTTGATCAAAGCGATCCGGATCCAGTTTCGGACCAATTGTTTTGATATAATTACCGATTTCAGGAAGAACTTCCCATGGATATTCTTTCTCAGCCAGCAGAGGTGCTGCAATCGTCTCTTCTAAATTAAATAGATTACCAATCTTTACCTTTTCCATAATGATCTCCTGTTTCATTTTTATTTATAATAAGTTGAAATGATCTGGTATCTTCTCTGCATTTCATTTTCATTGCGGATACTTTTTACCTGGTTTGTTTTGTTTCTGACAAAATCATCAAGCTTTTGCATATACTCTTCTTCCGTGATCTCTCCCTGCGCGACCATGGTAAGCCCTTTTTCCCAGCTGGCAGTCAGTTTAGGGTTCAGAAGTGCACGAATAGAATTATTGACCACTTCATAAATCATTTCTCCCATTTTGGTAGGCATGATAATCTGTGTCTTTTTGTTGGTCGAAATATATTTGATATGATTTAATTTTTTAAGGATCTCAGCACGTGTTGCAGAAGTTCCGATTCCACTCCCTTTGATCTGTGCTCTTAATTCTTCATCTTCGATCAGCTGACCTGCATTTTCCATTGCCAGAATGATCGATCCTGAATTATATCTTTTAGGAGCTGAAGTTTTTCCTTCTTTCATGGTAAGACTGTTCAAGGCTAATGGTTCCCCTTTTTTCATCTGCTCTAATACAGATAAAAATTCCACATCCAGAACCTTATCCTCTGTGTCTGACTCGGGTTTTTCTTCATTTTGTTCTTCGTTTTTTGAATCCTGTTCTGCTTTCCCTTTCTCCAGAAGTGCACTGTCTTTTTTCCTGGAAAAAGATAATTCAGTGATTGGCAGATAACCTGGCTCTGAAAGAACTTTGAAACTGGAAAAGAATTTTTCGTCTTTAAGTCTGATCGATACCAATACTTTACGATATACCGCAGCAGGATAAAAAATTGCTAAAAAACGCCTTGCAATCAGTTCATAGACATGAGCAGCAGTTGGCGTGAGCGAGTTCAGTGTTCCGATTCCCTGACCTGTTGGAATGATCGCATAATGATCTGTGATCTGTTTATCGTTGACATAGCGTGTATTCTTTAATCCGGTATACGCTTTTTTATTTAATATCTCTTTTGCATAGTCGGATAATATTGAATAATTTGTAAGGCCTTTTAAATTTTTATCGATTTCTTTTGTCACTGCTGTTGACAATACTCTTGCATCCGTTCTCGGATAAGTCGTCAATTTTTTTTCATATAATTCCTGAACAATACGAAGTGTTTCATCAGGTGAGATTTTAAATAATTTAGAACAATCATTTTGGAGTTCCGCCAGATTATATAAAAGTGGTGGATTTTTATTTTCTTTCTTCTTTTCAAGTGAATCAACTACAGGTATATCTGATGGATTTAAAAGTAATTCTATTAATTCTTTAGCATCTTTTTCTTCTTTAAATCCATTTTCTTTATAAAGACAGGGTGACTGAAAATATTTTGAAGACTCAACTGCTTTCCACTCTGCATCAAAATCATGCTCTCGAAAATTGAAATTTCCTATGACTCTGTAAAAAGGAGTTTCTGTGAAATTTCTGATCTCACGTTCTCGATCAACGACCATACCAAGAACACATGTCATGACCCGGCCTACTGATATGACAGCTCTGTCCTCTTTCAGATGTGTTTTTACTGAGTTTGAATATTTCAGTGTAAGGACTCTTGAAAAGTTAATTCCCATCAAATAATCTTCTTTTGCCCTGAGAAATGCAGATGCACTTAAATTATCATATTCAGACAGATCCTTTGCTGTTTCTATCCCTCTTCTGATTTCTTCTTCCGTCTGCGAATCGATCCAGACTCTTTTGCGCTGTTTTTCCCCAACTTCTGCCTGCATCTCCACGAGTCTGTATATATATTCTCCCTCACGTCCAGAGTCAGTACAGACATAAATCATTTCAACATCCGGTCTATTCAGAATATTTTTAACAATATTGAACTGTTTTTTTACACTATCAATCACTTCATACCGAAAAGTATCCGGAATAAATGGAATGGTATCAAAGCTCCATCTTTTATAGACCGGATCATAGCTTTCGGGATAACTCATGGTCACCAGATGCCCTACACACCATGTCACATATGACTGGTCAGACTCCAGGTAACCATCTCTGCTTTGAAATTTTTCATCCAGTGCCTTTGCAAATTCTTTTGCAACACTGGGCTTTTCAGCAATAAATACTTTTTTAGATACGAAAGAATTTTCACCCATGAATCAACCTTCCATCTGGCCAAAGTAATAAAATCCTTTGCTTTCATCCAAACTGACCTGAACGATTTTCCCAATCAGATCGCTTCCGCCCTTAAAGTGTACAAGCGTATTATTAGATAACCGGCCTGTAACAAGGCTCTTATCATGTTCATTTATTTCTTCTACTAAAGCAGGCATGATCATACCTGTCAATTTTCCTGATCTTTGACGTGCAGCTTTTTGTACTTCTTTCAGCACTTTATCAAAACCAACTTTTACATCTTCTTCTGAGACCTGATTCTCCATCGCTGCTGCTGGTGTTCCGGTCCTTTTCGAATAAATGAAAGTAAATGCATTATCATATTGCACTTTTCTTATAACATCAATGGTATCTTCAATGTCCTGTGATGTTTCTCCAGGGAATCCAACGATCAGATCAGTTGTGAGCGAAATGTCCGGAATCTCTCTCCTGATCTTTTCTGCTAGTTCAATATACTGTTCTCTTGTATATTTTCGATTCATTGCTTTTAATATTCTATTGCTTCCAGATTGAAGCGGAAGGTGCAGATGGCGGCATATTTTATTGGATTCCTTAATGGTCTGGATCAGTTCATCCGAAAGATCTTTTGGGTGCGAGGTCATAAACCTGATACGCTCCAGACCTTTTATTTTTTCGATTTCTTTTAAAAGCTGTGCAAAGCTTACTGGTCTGTCAAGATTTTTACCATAGGAATTTACATTCTGTCCCAGAAGCATTACTTCAACGACACCTTCTTGAACCAGTGTTTCAATTTCATTTATAATATCCTGAACTTCCCTGCTCCGTTCACGTCCTCTGACATAAGGGACTATGCAGTAGCTGCAGAAATTATCGCATCCAAACAATATATTGATGCCGGATTTAAAATGATATTTTCTATCTACCGGCAACTCTTCCACAATTTTATCCGTCTCTTTCCAGATGTCAATGACCATTCTGTCTGATTCGAACATATCATATAAAAGTTGCGCAAATTTGTAAATATTATGTGTTCCAAAAACGAGATCAACAAAATGATAGCTTTTCTTTAATTTATCAATTACACTTTGTTCCTGCATCATACATCCACAGAGTGCGATCCTCATAGAAGGATTTTTCTTCTTGATCGTACCAAGTGCACCAAGTCTTCCATATACTTTCTGATTGGCATTGTCCCGCACTGTGCAGGTATTATATATGACAAAATCAGAATGTTCCGAATCAGATTCTTCATACCCGACAGTCTTTAAGATTCCTGTCAGTTTTTCCGAATCTCTGGCATTCATCTGACACCCGAAGGTGACAACGCAGAACGTGGGTTTTCTTGACAATTCCGCTTCCAGAAGTGCTACTTTTTCTTTTACTTTTTCAATATATTCATATTGTATTTGTTTTTCCTGTTCGCTTACCAGTGTTACTTCTCTATTCAAAACTTTTCACTCCGTTATTCTCTAATCTGTCCATTTCCATATATCATATATTTATAGGATGTAAGCTCATTTAGTCCCATTGGACCTCTGGCATGTATTTTTTGCGTACTGATTCCAATTTCAGCTCCAAAACCAAACATAAAACCATCCGTAAATCTTGTGGAAGCATTCACATATACACATGCAGCATCTATTCCTTTTAAGAACTGATCAGCATGCTCCATGTTCTCAGTAATGATCGACTCGGAATGTTTTGTATTATAGCGGTTTATATGGCTGATCGCATCTTCAATACTTTTAACTACCTTGATGGAGATGATCGTGTCCAGATACTCTTTTCCATAATCTTCTTCCGTTGCCCTGATTGCATACGGAAGGGATTTCAAAACAGATTCGTCCCCTCGGATCTCTACCTGATGTTCTTGTAAAGCTTTTCCAATCAATGGCAGCACCATATCTGCAATAGCCTCATGAACGACCAGTGATTCGCATGCATTACAGACTCCGATTCTCTGTGTTTTGGCATTGATCAGTATTGGAATCAGTTTATTCACATCTGCTGCATCATCTACATAGATATGACAGTTACCGGTTCCGGTTTCTATGACAGGAATCGTGCTGTTCTCTTTCACTGTTTTGATCAGACCGGCTCCGCCTCGTGGAATCAACAGATCAACATAATCACTTAATTTCATAAATGCTCTTGCTGTTTCCCTGTCAGTATCCTCAATCAGCTGAACACAGTCAGGATTGACATGACTTTCTGTTAAAGCATCACGAATACTGTTTGTCAAGGCAATATTCGAATAGATCGCATCACTGCCACCTTTTAGAATCACGGCATTTCCAGTCTTAAAGCAAAGAGAGAATGCGTCCGCCGTCACATTTGGTCTGGATTCGTAAAAAATACCAATTACGCCAATCGGTACTCTTACCTTCTTAATTACCAGTCCGTTAGGTCGTTCTATTGTTTCCAATAACGCTCCGACTGGATCATTAAGTTCTGCGATCTGCTCGATTCCAAGTGATATATCCCTGATCCTGCTTTCCGTCAGACGAAGTCTGTCTATCAGACCAGGATGCATTCCAGCCTTTTGGGCTTCCTCGATATCAATATTATTTTGATGAAGTATTTTTTCAGTATCATGCACAAGTCTTTTGGATACAGCAATTAAAACTTCATTTTTTTGTTTCGTCGAAAGGTTCTGCAGTTCATATTTTGCAACAACTGCATTCTGTCCCATTTTCATTAAATCAGTCATATCAGCTCTCCTTCGGCATCTGCCTTTCAAATCACTCTTTCCTCTGTTAAGATATATTCCGGTCTGATATCATGCTCATTTGCGGGAATATGATCAACGATCTGGCATTCCAACGCCAATGCAATCGTATACAGTGAAGAATTCTTTTCTAAGAATCTGTCATAATAACCTTTTCCATATCCAAGGCGGTTTCTATTTAAATCAAATGCCACACCTGGCATGACCACAAGACTTTTTTTTGTTTGATCAGTCAATGAAAAATCAAATGCGTCTTCACTCTCAGGTTCCTGAATTCCTTTATAAAACCCTGTAAGATCTTCTAACCGCTCAATTCTGTAAAAGCGGATCTCGTCCTTACAGACTTTAGGACAAAAGACTGATTTTTTTGATTTCAGAGCATGTTGAATCATGCTGTGGGTCATCACTTCATGATTGTAGTCCGCATAAAATAAAACATTTTCTGCTTCTAAAAAATGAGACGACACAATTAATTTACTATAAATTTCATCACTTTTTCTAATCAGATCTTTTTTTTCAATTTCAGATCTTTTCTTTAAAATATCATTTCTAATTTGTTCTTTTGTTTCCATATTTTTCACCGAGATTTGTGATACTTCCATCCTCATTCTGGATACTGATCTGATTTAACTGACCCCTTAAATTATTTCTGACCGATGCTACATAAGCACTGCGGAGTTCTGCCTGTTCCTTCTTTTCAGCTTCATTCAATCCTTCAGCCTGAGATTTATGATATAGTTCATTGATCCTGTTGATCATTTCATTGTTCATAACATACCTGTTCCTTTACTTCTGATATTATTGATTCATATTAGCCACAAAGTCTTCAAGATAAAAATTTTCATCTTTGTGCGCTTTAAATATCGTTCCATATTCTCTGCCATCCATAATACGATGCAGAATTCTGACATCTTTACCATTTGCAATGATCATATCGGCACCCGCACTTGTTGCTATTTTAGCAGCGATCAGTTTTGTATTCATGCCTCCGGTCCCCACACTACTTCCGGTCGTTGATTTACCCATGCTCATTAAATCATCATCTATTTTCTCAACGGTACTGATAAATTCTGCGTTTTTATTTTTTCTTGGATCATCTGTATATAATCCATCAATATCTGACAATAATATTAATAAATCCGCATCGATCAACGCAGTAACAATTGCTGACAACGTATCATTGTCTCCAATTACAATTTCATATGTTGCGACCGTATCATTTTCATTGACGATCGGAATCACACCCAATTTTAGCAATTCTGCAAAAGTATTATGTGCATTAAAACGATTCAGATTATCTACGATGGTATTTTTTGTCATTAAAATTTGCGCTGTGACCTGATTATACTCTGCAAATATTTTCTGATAAATCATCATGAGTCTCGCCTGTCCAATAGCTGCACATGCCTGCTTGACAGCAATTTCATTATCACTCGGCTGAATATTAACGGCTTTTTTACCTGCAGCAATCGCTCCAGATGTGACCAATACAACATCTTTGCCTTGATTTCTAAGATTACACAGTTCTCTTACCAGAACTTCCAGTTTAATATAATCAAGTTCTCCTGTCTCAGGATGTTGAAGTGAAGATGATCCTATTTTCACTACAATTCTTTTTTTGTCTTTTAATTGTTCACGTGTAATTTTCAAGTGGATACCTCCGGTAATTTATTATTCTGAAAATGGTCTGTACTTCATTCCGATTGCTTCAGCAACTTTTATTCCATCCATAGCTGCTGAGGTGATTCCTCCTGCATAGCCAGCGCCTTCGCCACACGGGTAGATCCCTATAACACTGCCTGTCAGAGTCTTTTCATTTCTTACGATTCGAAGCGGGGAAGATGTTCTGCTTTCAATTCCTGATAACAGCACTTTTGAGTCTGCAAAACCAGGAATCATGCGTTCAAACTGTTCCATTCCCTGAATAAATGATCTGTTAATACTTTCCGAAAAAATATTTCTTAGATTCGTAAGGCAGTATGCTCCCTTCATGGCGGGTTCATACTCCATCATTTCCTTACTGCTGATTTTATCATTTTTAAAATCACCATATAGCTGTACCGGTATCATTCCATTTCCGGTCTGATATGCATTCTCTTCAAGCCTTCTTTGAAATGCAACACCTGCCATGGGATGATCGCTTCCAAAATCCGACTGTGTAACAGAAACTATAATGGCACTGTTTGCATTCACTCCATCACGCTTACTATAACTCATTCCATTCACAGCCATTCTTTTTTCCTCTGACGAAGTGTTGACAACATAACCGCCAGGACACATACAAAAAGAATACACTCCTCTGTTTTCATCTGTCTGTGCAGTCACTTTATATGCTGCATTTGGAAGACAGTCAGGATAATCAGCACCATATTGCGAACGATTGATCAGTTCCTGTTTGTGTTCTACGCGAAATCCTACAGCAAAGCTCTTGGATTCCATCATGATTTGTTTTTGATACAGCATCTCAAAAGTATCTCTGGCGCTATGACCTATTGCAAGGATTGCAACATTGCAAGCGATTTCTTCTCCATCCTGGGTCTGTAGTCCTGTTAATTTCCCATTCTTTATAATGAGGTCTGTTACCTTTTTCTGATATCTCACTTCACCGCCCGATCTGATGATTTCATTCCTTAAGGTCTTAACAATTTCAATCAGCTGATCGGTACCAAGATGAGGTTTGGACTCATATAATATTTCTTCGGAAGCACCTGATGCTACCAATATACGCAGGACCTCTTTATTTCTTCCGTATTTATCTTTTACAAGTGTATTGAGTTTTCCATCAGAAAAGGTTCCTGCTCCGCCTTCACCGAACTGCACGTTCGATTCAGGATTTAGTATACCATGATTCCAAAATGTTTCAACCGTTACCTTGCGGCTGTCAGCATCCTCTCCACGCTCTAAAAGGATGGGGCTGTATCCATTTTTCGCAAGATAATACGCACAGAATAGTCCTGCTGGTCCAGCACCTATCACGACCGGACGGGTATCTAATTTTTCCATTCCCGAATCAGGAAATCGATACGCTTCTTCTGTTACCATTGACACATTGGGATTCTTGAAATTTTTTCTAAGGCTGATACCTGTATTTAATGTAACATCTACTGTGAAAATATAGAACAATTCCGGTTTTTTCCTTGCATCTATTGATTTTCTTATAATCTTTACTTCAGCAATATCAATGTCGCGCACAAAAAGAATCTTGGCACAACGTCGGACAAGACTGTTCATTCCTTCACCCGAGTATTCTACAGGTCTTACTTTGATCTGACCTATCCGTATAACTTGTTTCTTCATATACAGTTCTCTTTCTAATTTATATGTTTATATGCTGCATTTTTACCTGCAACATAACCAGATGACCATGCCCATTGCAGATTATATCCGCCACATCTGCCATCTACATTTACAATTTCACCAGCAAAAAAAAGTCCTGGAACAAGCAATGACTCGCAGTCGGAGTTCATTTCTTTACAGCTGACTCCGCCTCTGCATACCTGCGCATTGGCAAATGGATTGGTATTTACAATCTTGACATACCATGTCTTCATTCTGTGAATCAGCTTTTCAAGATCAGCCTGCCTAATGTTTAATATGGAGTCTTCCGGTCTGAAACCGCTTTGCTTTAACATCATTAGTAATAGTTTTTTATTGATCAGTCCAAACAAGACCTCTTCAAATGTTGCCGATGTTTTTAGTTTATTCAGACGTTCTATCTGTGATGTGACCTGTCTGATCAATTCTTTTTCCAAAGTGCCCGGTATAAAATCGATCAATGCTTCCACTCTCTTTTTCTGTTCAAGTGCCTCTGCGGCTGCTCCACTTAATTGAAATACAGGAATGCCTGAAATTCCATAGTCTGTCAGTTGTAATTCTCCGCTTTCAGCAGTTAAAATCTTACCGTCAACACACAATTTGATCTCAGCCTCACATCGAACACCAGCAATCGATTTGAAATAGGATTCACTACTGCGAAGCTGAACAAGCGAAGGAAGTGGTTGAATGACTGTATGACCAAATTCTTTTGCGAGCTGATAACCGCTGCCATCAGATCCTGATTGCGGTGCTGCTTTCCCACCACATGCTAGGATGATGCAATCAAATTTATCACGGACTTTTTCAGTTTGTTCTTTATGTTCAAGCGTGAAACAGCCGTTATCCTCTTTAAGATTTTGGGAGATTTTTATGATTTCTGATTCAGTGATGATTTTGACTTGATAATAGCTTAACTCTCTTCTGAAAAAGTCAAGTATCGTAGCCGCCTGTTCTGTATATGGATACAAATAATTATTTTTGTCTTTTACCATAATACCATTTGAAATAAGATAATTTTTCATATCAATATTTGAAAACATATGAAACACTTCATTTAATACTTCAAAGTTATCTGTGTAATAATCTTTATCAGAAAAAGACAGGTTGGAAAAATTGCATTTTCCATTTCCTGTCATTAGAATTTTTTTACCTATTCTGTCTTTATGTTCAAAAATCGTTACCCGTGCACCATTTTTTGCCGCTTCAAGAGCCGCCATGAGTCCTGATGCACCGCCACCGATCACCGCTACTTCGTTCATAACTAACTAAGATTCCTCTCTCATGAGATGAAGGCTGATCGCCACTTTATTTATTTGCTTTCCAAAAGGAAGCATAGTAAGTATTTCCTGGTCTAAAGCTTTATACACGATCAGTAATACAAAATAACAAACCCATGCAATCATAAAACTGATCAAAAATGTGATCAAATCCCCAATAACCGGTTTCAATAACTGATTTACTAAAAGCAGCAGGATTCCTGTTGCAACACATGAAGTAAAAGAAACAAGAATATAATGTCCTGGTTCTTTTTTTATTTTAAAATATTTACGAATCGTGATCTGGTTTAATATGATAAAAACAAAAAGCATGCATACTTCAGAAATAGCAACAGCTTCAATCCCCAGATCTGTAAAACGGAATAACAGAATCATGATTATATAATGAACTACTGTACTGATCAGAAAAAATAAAGCTAAAATATTATTTTTCTTCATTCCTGTCATGACACTATACTGAAGCATTGCGATTGCCAGAAAAAGAACACTTATAGATCCAATTCTTAATAAAATAATAGCCGTCTCAAGATTTCCATTAAAGATTGTGCCCAATACTGCCTCAGCCGACAATCCTAAAAATATGACCCATGGTAATGACATCATCACAACGATCTGAAAATGCTTATGCAGTTTTTCTTTGATCACTCTGTTATCGACCCGTCCGACCTGATGATGTAACTCCATCTCTAAAACTTTTCGCTGCGAAGAAACTACAACTGCCGCCAGTAAGATCAGGCTAAAAACTCTGCCATACATGTTTCCCCATTGTGAAAGGATAGATGACTGCGGCAAATCTGCGCTCATGTTCTTTGTAAATAAGACCAGATCGATCAACAGAAATGAAGTGACCAAAAGCCCCTGAAGACCGGATGGAAATACATTCTGTAGCAACCCAATGCATAATCTCCGCCATGATTCCTTTGTTTCCATCGATTCTTTTGACATCTGATGTTTGAACTGTCTGTTATGGCTTGCAAATACAATAAGAAGAAATAAATAACCTATGACAAGACCTGTCAGTAAGGCTAAAAAAGCACCCATGCTACCATAAGCTGCTGCATATTCTTCCTGGTGCATCAGTTTACTTACTTTGATTCCATAGCGGTAACTGAAAATCAGTAATGGTATCCCTGCGATCACGGCGAGTCCTCTTTGCATTAAATAATAAAATACCGAAGGCATCATCGTTCCAAGACCTTGAAAATAGCCATAAAGCGGTGCGGATAAGAATGCTATGAAAATACAAAAAGCTGAAATACGTACAGAAAATGCAGACATCGTACTTTGTAAGAAAAACTCAGAAATTTGCTCAGAACTTAAATATATAATGCTCCCAATAATCAGACCGATCAAAATTGAAACGATTGTTGAGATTCTTCTTAATGTAAGTACACTTTTATAGTTTCCTTTACTTATTCTGGTGGCCGTCATACGTTCAACAGCGTAAGAAAGCGCGGCACATAAAGAAACTGTTGAAAAAAAATACAATTCATAGGCAACAGAAAAATAAGTGATTGAAGAATCACCTCCAATATTAATAATCAATATTTTAAATATTGTCATTAAGATCAGTCCTGCAATGACGGCCTGCGACAGTCTTTTTGTCCTATTGATCAGATTATTGTTTTTTTTCATTTTTTCGCTGCTCATAGTTTATTCTCTTGTAATATTAAGTGATGCGAGGATGGCCTCCTGTTTTGGTTCCATCACCATTGCATCCGCCTCATTTATATGATCATATCCCAGTAAGTGTAACATACTATGTACTATTAGAAAAGCAAATTCTCTTTTCAGACTGTGTCCATACTCTTCTGCCTGACTGTATACTTTGTTAATTGACAGGATGATATCACCAAGAATCACTTCATCTGTTTCAGGATTGACATAGTCTGCTTCCTGTCCCTCTATACAAGAAAAATCAGAGGGTTCATCATAATCGATGTTAGGAAAAGATAGCACATCTGTTTCCTGGTCGATGCCTCGGAATTCTGAATTATACTTTTTAATGCCTTCGTTATCAGTGATCAGTATATTGATTTCCGTCTCAAATGGACACCCTTCTATTTCTAGTACTTTTTCAATGACGACACCTGCCATTTCTTCCATATCGAATGGCAATGTTTCATTACTTTCATTTTCAACGTAAAAAGTCATAATATAATTTCTCCTTAACAAACATCTTTTCGAGGAGATGTGCCTCAGCCAAGGTTAACTTGCAGTTTTCAAAACAGTTTGAATCGAGTTTTTTTTGAAATATAGCATGCACGATTTTCTCATAATCAAATTCTGTTTCAGGATTCTTTTTAATAAGATATGTAATTGCAGAAATAACAGAATCCGCAAAATATACAATTGCCTCTTCTTTTTCAGTTATGGTCTTCGCTGATTTCTGATAATTCATCAACAGTCGGATCAAATCAGGTGGAAACTGATACTGTGTCAGGATTTCAATGAGTTCCTCATTTGATTTTGTACCAATATAATCCTGCAGCCTGTGATAATAACCAAGTGCTCTGGCGAGATCTCTGTCTCCGCCGATCAGGTTGACTGCTTTATCACAAAAATACGAGGTATGAATTGCATGAAAATAATTTTCTTTTGATGTCTCTTTTAATGAAGAAATCAAAAGATATTCCTGATCATTAATTTCCATATATTTTTCACGATACTTATGAATTTGTCCAATGCTGTAGAATTTTAAATAAAGCAAAGAAAGTAAAACGGTCACAAATATATTAATCATAGGAATTAGAAATACTTCAATTTTTTGAATCGTATCAGTAAAATTCATAATGTTTGCAGTCAGCATTGTGATCATGACCATGATCGATAGAAACAAAGGGATTCCGAACCGGTATTCTTTATCAAGCTTTTTAAAAAAAACGATTGTAGCAAGTCCAGATACAAAATATAGCATGAATAAAGGAAGTCCGGCATTCGTGATCATGACTGTTCCCGCTAAAAACATCGTATATGAAAACATGGCAAGAACAGGTGCTGAATTCAATACCAGTATCAGTGCAATGACCGGAAACGGCCATGCTTCCTGTGGTAAAAACGGAAACAGGAGCATCGCAAGAACACCGCAAAAATATCCCTGAAGAAACCATCGTATATTAAAGCATATATCTGTATTTTCGCTCTCGGAAATAAGAAATACTATAAACCCGGTCATAACAGAAATTAAAACGAACAAATATACTATCTGTATCACAGAATGCTGTTGTCTGAACCAGGTAACAGGCAGTACAAGATAGGTCAACAATAGTAAAAATTTATTTCTTATTTGTGTTTTTTTTAGAGAAACTCCTTTTTCTTTCATGACTGTTCCCTTTACCTGCCTCATGCTGGTTTTGTGATTCATAGGATTCATAAGCTTTTACGATCTTCTGTACAAGAGGATGTCTTACGACATCTTTGCTTGTAAGTCTGCAAAATGATATATCTTCTACTTTAGAAAGCACCCTGATTGCAATGTCAAGACCGGAGACAGCTCCCGGCGCAAGATCTTTCTGTGTTGTATCACCGGTAATGATGACTTTTGATCCAAATCCAATTCTTGTCAGAAACATTTTCATTTGGGCTGGAGTGGTATTTTGAGCCTCGTCCAGAATAATATATGCATTATCCAGCGTGCGACCTCTCATATATGCAAGTGGCGCTACTTCAATCAACCCCTTTTCCATATTTTTAATAAAACTTTCAGCACCCATGATTTCATACAGCGCATCATAAAGTGGTCTTAAATATGGATCGACTTTACTCTGAAGGTCACCTGGTAAAAAACCAAGCTTTTCACCTGCTTCGATCGCAGGCCTTGTCAAAATGATTCTTCCCACTTCATTGTTTTTAAAAGCAGTGATTGCCATTGCCATTGCAAGATAGGTCTTTCCCGTACCTGCCGGGCCTATACCAAAGACGATCATTTTATTCTTAATGGAGTCAACATATTGTTTTTGACCAAGTGTTTTTGGTTTGATCGGTTTTCCTGTTACGGTATGGCAGATCAGATTGGCATCCAATTTTAAAAGTGTATTTTCTTCCTCTTCCTGAATCATTTCGATCGAATAATTGACATTTTGTGGGGCAATTGCATTCCCTCTTTTTGAATATTCAAGAAGTTCATGAATGATTTTATATGCTCTGGATACATGTTCGAACTCATCTCCGGAGATTTTAATTGTATCGCCCCTGTTCACGATAGTAACAGCCAGATCATCTTCAATTTTTTTAATATGCTCATCTTCTTTCCCAAATAGATTCATAAGATGTGAAGTATCAGCCTCAATAGATTTTTCAAAATATCCCATATTGTTCCATTTTCCCGATTCTGATCCATTCTGACGACCAATCCATGATCTTGAATCAGGTATCTGCCTTTCATTTATGATAAGGTTCCCTACTGATAATGCGGTATCCCCTGTAGATCTGTTCTAGTAAGATCACTCTCATCAGCTGATGTGGGAAAGTCATTTTAGAGAAACTCAAAGCAAGATCCGAACGTTTCGTTACATCTTCATGAAGTCCCAATGAACCTCCGATCACAAAAGCAATATTACTTTTTCCTGATATTCCAAGGTTTTCAATCATTCCCGCAAATTCAACTGAGTCGAACTGCTTTCCTTTTATTTCCAGTGTGATCACAAAATCATCATCTTTTATACATTTCATGATTCGTAGCGCTTCTTTTTCAAGAATCAGTTCGACTTCTCTGTCACTGCAACGATCTGGAGTCTTTTCGTCTGCGACCTCAACTATATTGATCTTACAATATCGCGAGAGTCTTTTTAAATACTCACCAATTGCGTCGCGATAAAATTTTTCTTTTATTTTACCGACTGTGATTATAGTCATATTCATATTTGGTTCTTCTTTCATGCTTCTTTTAACACATATTTAAGACGTCTTTTAATCTTCTTCCATCTCATTGAAAATAACTGGATAGATCTCTTCAACCAGCGCATCTAAAAATCCATCATCCAGATTTAAATACGTTTCTTTGATACTTTCTTTGATTTTATCGATTCTCTTAAAATACTTTATTTCGTCCGGAATCTTTTCATCTAAGAACATTTCATCTATTATATCTGTATCCAGATTAACTTTGCACCACTCCATGATCTCTTTTGATAAGTGATTTTCCATAACTGCTTCCTGACTTGATTTTTTATATGATCTGTAAGAAGCAATTCCCGAGAGTAGAAACAATAGGAACATTCCACCCATAATAAAATATGTCAACAGTCCAAAGCTGATCCGAAGGACTCCCATTGATGCGACGACCAGAAAAACGAGTCCAAGTATTCCAACTACGATAAGTGTATACGCTGATGTTTTATAATTTTCCGCTTTTTCCTTTTGTGTTGTGTATCCACTTCTTGGATTTTCAGCTGGTCTTATCTGTTCATCATCTGACTCCTGCTCTCCTGATCCATTCTCATCAGATGATTTTTTTTCCAGTATATCTGATTTTGCTTTATGGACACTATAGACCGAAACCATCTTCTTTGCCTTTTTTTCCAGAGATGCTGGTACAGCCAGTTCAAAAAAAGATTCTTCTTCACTAGGTCTGATTACAGCATCATAAAACTCATTTGCTGTCAAAAAAATATTGAGTTGATTGATTTCTTCCTCTTCACCAAAAATAATGGGAACCAGTTCTTCTTCAAGCTGACTAACAAGACCGACATGACAATCAGCACATTCTTTTACTCCATCAACATATTCGTTTTTACAAATAGGGCACCACGGCATAACAAAATTACCTCCAGTTTGATTTATACTACGAAAGGTGCGTAAATCAATACGCACCTTTATTAGGCTAAAATTATGACTCCAATGAACTTAAATATTCATGCATTGCTTTCGCTGCTGTTTTTCCAGCTCCCATTGCAAGAATTACCGTTGCAGCACCTGTTACTGCATCACCACCCGCATATACTCTGTCCTTTGTAGTCTTTCCAGTTTCTTCCTCTACAACAATACATTTATATCTATTGGTCTCAAGACCCTTGGTCGTTGATGAAATCAAAGGATTTGGGGATGTACCCAGTGACATGATCACCATATCAAGATCCATTACAAATTCAGACCCTTCTATTTCGACCGGTTTTCTTCTTCCGGAAGCATCAGGCTCACCAAGTTCCATTTTTATACATTTCATTCCTTTTACCCAGCCGTTTTCATCAGCCTGGATCTCGATCGGATTCGTCAACAGATCAAAGATAATACCTTCTTCTTTTGCGTGGTGGACTTCTTCCACTCTGGCCGGAAGTTCTTCTTCACTTCTTCTGTATACGATATGTGTTTCAGCACCTAAACGAAGCGCTGTTCTGGCAGCATCCATTGCAACGTTTCCGCCACCAACAACTGCTACTTTTTTACCTCTCATGATCGGGGTTGTACTGTCTTCCTTGAACGCTTTCATCAGATTACTTCTGGTGAGATATTCATTTGCAGAAAAAACACCATTAGACTGTTCTCCAGGAATCCCCATAAATTTAGGCAGTCCTGCTCCTGATCCGATAAACACAGCATCAAAACCTTCTTCTTCAAGAAGTTCATCAATTGTTGTTGCTTTCCCAATTACAACATCAGTTTCAATCTTAACACCAAGTGATAATACGTTATCAATTTCTTTTCTGACTACCTTTTCTTTTGGAAGTCTGAATTCTGGAATTCCATATACAAGAACACCGCCCGGTTCATGAAGTGCTTCAAAAATCGTTACATCATAACCAAGTTTTGCAAGGTCGCCTGCACATGTAATTCCAGCAGGTCCACAACCGATCACTGCAACTTTTTTATCAATTTTATTTTTTGCTTTTTCAGGTTTGATACCATGTTCCAAAGCCCAGTCTGCAACAAAACGTTCCAACTTTCCAATTGATACCGGCTCACCTTTGATTCCTCTGATACATCTTTCTTCACATTGTGTTTCCTGTGGACAGACGCGTCCGCACACAGAAGGAAGAGCTGAAGATTCATTAATTATATGATAAGCAGCTTCCACTTCACCAGCTTTAACTTTCTGAATAAATGCAGGAATATCAATTGATACCGGACATCCATTTCTACATGGTGCATTTTTACAATTGATGCATCTTTCTGCTTCCATCATTGCTTCTTCCAATGTATAGCCAAGACATACTTCTTCAAAGTTAGTTGCTCTGATCTTAGCGTCCTGTTCACTGATTGGAACTTTTTTTAATACATCCATTACTCGTCACCTCCGCAATGTCCACATCCACCGTGATGTTTGTCGCCCTCCTGGGCTTTCAGCATTTCCCGTCCTTCTATGGTTTTGTAGATTTGCTGTCTTTTCATAGCCTGATCAAAGTCGACCAGATGTCCGTCAAATTCAGGTCCGTCAACACAAGCAAATTTAACTTCATTGCCAACAGTCACCCTGCATGCTCCACACATACCAGTTCCATCAACCATAATTGGATTTAAACTGACGATGGTAGGAATCTGCAGTTCTTTTGTTGTCATTGCAGCAAATTTCATCATGATCATTGGTCCGATCGCAACACACAGATCATATTGCTTTCCTTCTTTTTCAACCAGATCCTTGATGACCTGCGTAACAAGTCCATGTCTGCCATAAGATCCATCATCTGTTGTAATATAAAGTGTTCCCGCTACTGCTTTCATTTTATCTTCTAATATAACAAGGTCTTTTGTCTTTGCACCAACGATTACATCAGCATCTATTCCATGCTGTTTTAACCATTTTACCTGTGGATAGACTGGAGCAGTTCCAACACCACCAGCGACAAAAAGAATTTTCTTTTTTTTCAATTCTTCAATATCTTCATGAACAAATTCCGAGGCGCATCCAAGAGGACCTACAAAATCCACAAAATGATCTCCCTCTTTTAGTGTTGACATAAACTGCGTTGCACCACCAACAATTTGGAAGACAATTGATACGGTTCCATTTACTCTATCATAATCGCAAATGGTCAAAGGAATTCTTTCACCATCTTTGCTGGTTCTTACGATTACAAACTGTCCAGGTTCACATGATTTGGCAACTCGTTTTGCTTTTACTTCCATGTAGTAAATATTTGCTGCCAATTCCTCTGTTTTAGTAATTTGATACATATGCTCCTCCTAACAATGTGTTTGAATATTACCCATTTTATTATCATAAAATATTGATATAAAAAAAGCAACTGCTAATTCAGCGGTGTAACTGTGTAACGTTTCAATGTATTTAGTTCCGCTTTGAACAGATCGCCGGTTTCAATATTTACAGCAAACTGATTACCGGTCTTTGTTCTTGCATCTGTTGGATCGATATAACTTTCCTCAATAAGGTAATACGAAGTCTCTGCAACCTCTATCGCTGTATCACAAGTATATATATACCTTCCTGACTGAGAAGCGGAATGTCCTTCCGAATCAATAATAAAGTGTGTTTCTATCTGGAACTGGACAGTACTATTGATCGCCTGCTGTGTTGTGATCGCTGCCCCTTTTAAGAATAACTGATATTTTCGTTCTGTTACGTCACTTAAGACCTCATTTTCTGTGACAGTTATAAATTTAAAATGGCTGGCACCAAGTGGCATCCAGAAAGGTCCCGTATATAGTCTGCTGGCCTGAGTTGGTTCACTGCCATCCAGGGTATAGTACACTTCACAGTCTTCCTGCGGATTAATTTCGATCTCATTGGGTTCCGTATAAGTCCCGCTATACATACTTACTTCAGGTGCGTATGGCTTTGTCACCGCAATTGTAAGTTCTTTGCTTGTTATCTGACTTTTAATACCATAGCTGTTGATAAAAATTGCTTTGACTGTATATTTGCCTGCATCCAAAAAAACAGGGGCTTTATATTCCCGACTATTCTCTGTCGGATCACTGCCATCAAGTGTATAAAAAATTCTTCCTTTTGAATTGCCAATAATTTTTAATGGGACCATTTCATAATATATTGAATCCTGTAAACTGAATTCCGGTGGTAGTGCAACATATTTCTGAAACTGATTCACAATATTTTCATCATTACAAGTAAGCAGGATCTCATTGATCTTTTGATAATCTGCCTGCTCTTCATAGATAGAGATCAGAAGTCTGTAGCCATCAATTGGTTCTTTCCACTTACGGATATACTCATACAGAACGTTGATCGCATCCTCAGTTTTTCCATTTTTATAAAAATAATCTGCCAACAATATCTGCGCCCCATCATCTTTATCACTGATTTCAATAGCCCGTTCCAGATAAGTGATCGCTTTACTGTACTGTTTTTCCCCTCCTGCTTTCAGTGCCTCACTGACCTGATAATTATATGAATGATATTGATATACCTTAATACCGATAATAAGCGCAGTACTAAAAAATAAAACTGCAGCAATGATCATCAACGTAGCAAAATAAGGCGTATTTCTACTTTTATATTTTTTGAAATACCCCTTTATACCATTATTCATTTTCTTATTTGTTTCATTTTTGTCAGTTATCTCTGATTGTGTTGAACCATCTGTTTTGCTCTCAGATTTATCATGATCCGAAGTCACTATTTCTTCAGCCACTCCGGTCAGTGTATCGTAGATCTGAGATTCCAATTCCGGTTCGAAATCAGGTACAATACGAACTTCACCACCGCAAATATCACAATAAAGAAATCCTTCAGTCAGTTCTTTTCCGCAGTTCGGACATTTCATAAGCCTACTCCATATGCTGTAGTTTCAATGATTCCACACAATTATTCATAAGCATTGCAATCGTCATTGGTCCAACTCCGCCTGGAACAGGCGTTATTGCACTACAGATCGACAAGACATCATCATAATCCACATCTCCGCATAATTTCCCGCTTTCCAGACGATGAATACCTACATCGATTACAACGGCACCTTCTTTTACATATTCTTTTGTAAACATTTTAGGTCTTCCAACAGCCGCAATCAAAATATCCGCTCTTTTACATACTTCCATAAGATTTTCTGTTTTAGAATGTGCAATCGTGACTGTCGCGTTTTCTGCAAGCAATAGGAGCGACATTGGCTTCCCTACAATGTTACTTCTTCCAATGATAACACATTCTTTTCCAGCAATTTCAATATCAGAACGTTTTAATAATTGTATGATTCCGGCCGGTGTGCATGAAACAAATCCAGGCTGTCCTATACATAATGCACCTACATTCTGCGGATGAAATCCATCTACATCTTTTAAAGGGCTGATTCTGTTTATGATAGCATTTTCATTCATGTGTTTCGGTAATGGGAGCTGCACAAGAATCCCGTGAATGCTATGATCTGCATTAAGATCATCAATCAGTTTAAGCAGTTCATCTTGTTGCGTTTCCTCAGGAAGTTCATATGCAACCGAGCGAATTCCAACGAATTCACATGCTTTCTTCTTATTATTTACGTAAACAGATGATGCAGGATCGTTTCCGATCTGAACGACTGCAAGCGCAATATTCTTTCCGTTTTCTTTAAACTGTGTTACTTTTTCACGCAATTCATTTTTTATATCCTGTGAAATCTGTTTCCCGTCAATTATATATGCCATACCCATCTCCTGTCTAAAATAATCCTGTGATCGTACCATTGTCATCAACATCAATTCTGATCGCCGCTGGTGTTTTGGGAAGTCCTGGCATTGTCATAATCGAGCCCGTCAGAACAACAATAAAACCAGCACCCGCTGCAACATACACTTCTCTTACATGAATATTAAAATGAACCGGTCTGCCAAGTAATTCAGGGTTATCTGAAAGAGAATACTGTGTTTTTGCCATACAGACAGGGAAATTACCAAACCCAAGGTCTTCCAGTTTTTCAATCTGTTTTTTTGCTGATGATGAAAGTGTTATGTCGTCAGCCCCATAGACTTCTCTTGACACCGTTCTTATTTTATCAGTGATCGATGCTTCGTCATTGTATAAAACATGAAAATCACTTTTTTTATTTTCAAGTGTATCTAACACTTTTTTTGCAAGTAAAATACCGCCTTCTCCACCTTTTTCCCATACTTCTGAGAGTGCGAACTCACAATGTCTGTCTTCACAGAATTTTTTTACAAATGATATTTCATCTTCTGTATCCGTCGCAAACGCATTCAGTGTGACTACGACCGGTACACCGAATTTCTGTATATTCTCAATATGTTTTTCCAGATTTCCAATCCCACATGCAAGTGCATTCAGATTCTCATGATTTAGTTCTGCCTTTGCAACGCCACCATTGTATTTTAATGCTCTTATGGTCGCGACCAGAACAACAACATCTGGTTTCAGTCCTGAAATACGACATTTGATATTAAAGAATTTTTCAGCCCCAAGATCTGCTCCAAATCCAGCTTCCGTTATGACATAATCCGCCATTTTCAAAGCTGCTTTCGTTGCAATAACACTATTGCAACCATGTGCAATATTTGCAAAAGGTCCACCGTGCACAATCGCAGGTGTATGCTCAAGGGTCTGGATCAGATTTGGTTTTATCGCATCCTTTAATAAGGCCGCCATTGCACCAACTGCTTTCAGATCAGCCGCTGTTACTGGCTTCCCATGAAAATTATATGCAACGATCATCTTTCCTAATCGTAATTTTAAGTCTTTTAAATTATCAGACAGACATAATACGGCCATGATTTCAGACGCAACCGTAATTGTGAAGTGGTCTTCCCTTACAAATCCATCTGCTTTTGATCCAAGTCCAACAACTATATTTCTCAAAGAACGATCATTCATATCCATGCAGCGTTTCCAAACGATCTGTCTTGTATCAAGTCCAAGCTCATTGCCTTGCTGAATATGATTATCAATCATAGCGGCAAGCAGATTGTTTGCGGATGTGATTGCATGAAAGTCTCCAGTGAAATGAAGATTCAGATCTTCCATTGGTACGACCTGTGCGTATCCACCGCCGGCTGCTCCGCCTTTTACACCAAAACAAGGACCAAGTGACGGCTCCCTGAGCGCTATCATTGCCTTTTTCCCAAGTTTTCCAAATGCCTGCCCAAGTCCGACACTTGTAGTCGTTTTCCCTTCCCCTGCGGGTGTTGGATTAATGGCAGTGACCAGGATGAGCTTCCCATTCTCATTCGAACTGATCCTCTGAAGATAAGAATCTGATATTTTTGCCTTATACCTGCCATAAAGTTCAAGCTCTTCTGCATCAATTTCCATTGAATCAGCAATTTTGGTGATAGGCTCCAATTTGGCTTCCTGTGCGATCTGAATATCTGTTTTCATAATTTTTCCTCCTGCCTAGAACGACTCCTCAATAAAGTTCTCAAATTGTTCCATGGACATTAAAACTTTCCTTGGCTTTGTGCCTTCTTCCTCCCCTACCACACCTGCTTCTGCAAGCTGGTCCATAATTCTGGCTGCACGGTTAAATCCAATTTTAAAGACTCTTTGCAACATACCAATGGATGCCTTGTCTTTATCAATAATAAATTTAGCTGCATCAATAAAGTATGCATCTCTCTCATCAGCAGACTGACCGGTTCCTAAACTACTCTGGGAACTCCCGATCTGTTCGATCGATTCCTCAATCTCATTATTATAAACATTGCCAATCGCCTGATTTTTCAAATAATCAACAACATCTGCGACCTCTTTGTCAGATACGAATGCACCCTGTATTCTGGCAGGTTTCGCATAGCCTTGTGGATAAAATAACATATCACCTTTGCCAAGAAGTTTTTCTGCTCCATTCATATCAAGGATAGTTCTGGAATCCACTCCACTGGATACTGCAAATGCGACCCTGCTTGGCATGTTGGCTTTGATCAGACCTGTAATAACATCAACAGATGGTCTTTGCGTTGCGATGATCAGATGAATTCCTGCAGCTCTGGCAAGCTGTGCCAGTCTGCAGATCGATTCTTCGACTTCACCAGGTGCAACCATCATTAGGTCTGCAAGTTCATCTACAATGATAACGATCTGAGGCATCTTAATATAAGCTTCTCCATCCTCAGAAGGTTTCATTCCTTCAATTTTTTTATTGTAGCCTTTTAAATCCCTGACATTCAGATCTGCAAATTTTTTGTATCGATCTGTCATCTCTGCAACGCCCCAGTGGAGGGCTGCAGCGGCTTTTTTAGGGTCTGTTACAACAGGTATCAGAAGATGTGGTATTCCATTATACACACTTAATTCTACGACCTTAGGATCTATCATGATCATTTTTACATCATCCGGACTGGCCTTGTATAAAATACTCATGATCAGTGTATTAATACAAACTGATTTACCGGATCCTGTTGCACCTGCAATCAGCATATGAGGCATTTTCCCTATATCTGCTACTACTGTCTGTCCCCCAATATCTTTCCCGACAGCGAATGTAATGTTGGATGGGAAATTTTTGAATTCTGTGCTTTCCAGAAGATCACGGAGTGATACAGAGCTGTTCTCTTTGTTCGGAACTTCAATTCCTATCGCTGCTTTACCTGGTATCGGCGCCTCAATTCTAATATCTGTTGCAGCAAGATTTAATTTTATGTCATCAGCAAGATTTACTATTTTACTTACTTTTACACCTTGTTCAGGCTGCAATTCATATCTTGTGACAGCAGGTCCCTGGCTGATGTCAGTTATTGAGACCTTAACTCCAAACGTATACAGTGTCTGTTGTAACCGTAGAGCTGTTTCTTTCAGTGTTTTTGCAGTATCACCTGACTGCTTCGTTTCGCTCTTACTTAAAAGTGTAAGTGGTGGCAACTGATATCTTGAATGTCTTGGTTCGGTTTTATGAATATCCTGATCTATGGTATGTACTTCTTCTGAAATTGATGTGCTTGCTTTTTCTTTCTTCTCTTTTTTTGGACTCACTGCCAAAACAGGAGATGCCGGCGTCTCCGAGACTATATTTATTTCCTGTTCTTTGATCGTCACACCACGCACTGTAATTGTATCAAAATCAAAAGACTCTGATGTCTTCACTGGTTCAGGTTCTGTATCCTTTAATATGATTTCATGCATTTCATCAGATTTCATTATGTCATCTTTTTTAGAAATTGTAGTATCCAGCATTACACCAGTTACCCTTTTTTCCATACGGAGCGTTTTTTCATCTTCCTGTAATCTACGCAATTCGTCCTGCTCTTCACGTCTCTTTGCATATGCTTCTTTTCTGATCAGGCTTTCTTCTCTTCTTCTGATTGCATCCGCTCGTGCATTTTCAACCACTGTTCTACCGCTGTTCTTCACACCACCAAGAAATGATTTTTCAGTAATGATTACCAGGCAAACAATTGCAAGAACCAGAATTAAAAGAACAGAACCAATCACGTCCAATAAATGATATGTCAGGTATGTCAGTGAACCTGCCAGAATTCCACCACCTGTTTTTCCTGTACTGCATCTGGAATAAATCTCAGAAACCTGATATTCAAGCTCGCCAATTGACTGGTTGGTAATCAGTTCCACTACCATACCAGCAAGTACAAATAATAATATACCCGATGTCAGCTTCCATATTGCAGCTGTATTCCCTCTGTTCGATATTCCAAACGCTACCGCAACAAATATCAATACCGGAAACAGATAGGCAGTAAGACCAAATAAACCAAACAAAACTCCGCTAATATAATTTCCGGCAGTTCCTATTACTCCAAAATTACACAAAAATAAAAATACCGCGAAAGCCAAAATCGAGATCAGCAGTATTTCATTTTTAATTGCTTCCTGATGCTCTCGTTCTTTCACTGTCTGATATCTGCTGCTTCTGGAAGAACCTGAACTTTTTTTACTATATTGACTTTTTTTACCTGTTCCAGCTTTTTTCCCAGAACGTTGTGCCATTTTTCTTCCCCCATTACAACTTATAATGATTGATTTTTATGAAAGATCATACTCAGTTTGATCTGACTTCAGTTCAACATCATAATGCATCATTGCATCATCAGGTTCGAACGAATAATCCATTGTTTTCTTTACATGTTTTGGTGGTACCGGTAATGGATTGTGTAAATAATTGTTCGAAGTATTTCCCGTCTGATCTGCTTTTGATAAATCTTCAGTTATGTTTAATTCTTTTATTATCAATTCTTCCGTTTTATTTTCTTCTATAAACTCCACTTTTTTGTCACTGAGCAGATCTTTTTCAGTGTCTTTTTTTTCAGCGTCTTTTTTTTCAGCGTCTTCTTTTGCCGCTTGTTTTAAAGGAAGGATCATAAATAGCTGGCATACACCAACTGCTGATATCCCGATCCAGACAAACAGAAGTACCGGCATGTTCCAAAAAGGTTCCTGTACTATTCCGGCATAAAGATGCGTTGCAATAAATAAAACAATTGCCGCATATACTGTGTCATATTTTACCTTCCAATATCCTACGATCACAAAAAGTGCAGGAAGTATCATTATAATACGACTGACTGATGGAATTTGCAGATATGCCAGTGCCATGTTTTGGAAGAACTCACCTGCCTCAGGTATGAATCCATTCAGATACATCTGAAACAGATTTTCAAACTGATTCAGAATCTCCACATTAAGACTTTGAACTCTGATAAAAAATAAGCCTGTCAACCCAAGTGCGATTGCTGCAAACAATAACAGTATTCTGATGAACATCCGGATAGGTTGAATAGTCTCTTCGTTTTTATGAAAGCGTCTTGTATGTGAACTAATAAGAAATAATATTGAAATTGCAATAAGTACCACACCGAACCTGTCAATAAAACAAACCAGTGCGATCAATAGCCCTGAAAATACAGATCTGAATATAGATTTGGATACAAGGATGGAAAATACTGCATAGATTCCCGCTGAAACGAAAAAAAACACAAGAACATCAGGCGTCAGCCTGGTCACTGATACTAACAATTCCGGCTGAAATCCAAACGCAGACAATGTGAGCAGTGCAGGAGCAACCCCTGCGGTCTTGCGTACTGAAACAGTAAGCAAAAGCAAAGATACACATTGTACCAGCGATTGAACAATAAGAACCGGATAAATTTTATTACCAAAAAATAAAAATAATATTCTTAAAAATTCTTGATATAAAAAATCCGAATTTGCCTGGGCTGGCAGTAAGCTTCCCTTGTCAGAACTTATCATGATCGATTGAATCATACTTTGATCGATGGACGCCAGTTCTGTACTCCATATGGCCTGTAAACGAATTACAAAAAGTACACTGATCAACGATGTGATCAACAATATTTCAATTATTTTATTATGTCCGGGTACAAACGCAGAAATAAGTATAATTATAATTGAAAATAAAAACGCAATCATGCTATGCAACTCAAAATCACCTGTCACATCATAATGATGAATGACGTGATAGATTGTTGCAGCAGCCATTGTCAGGAACAGGCATGCATATATGATTAAAATGAATGTTCCAGGAATGCTTTTTCTAAGTTTCATCATGGTATCCTTCTGTTTAAGATAATGCCTGTTCTAAATCACGAATAATATCCTGAACACATTCAATTCCAACAGAAAAACGGATCAGATCCGGCGCAACACCTGCTTCTTTGAGCTGTTCCTCTGTCATCTGTCTGTGTGTGTGGCTTGCAGGATGAAGTACACAGGTTCGTGCATCAGCAACATGTGTCACAATCGCTGCCATTTTTAATTCATCCATAAATTTTACTGTTGCTTCACGTCCAGCTTTTAATCCAAATGAAATGACTCCACAGGTACCATTTGGCATATATTTTTGTACAAGATCATAATATTTACTGCTTTTTAATCCAGGGTAATTTACCCATGCAACTTTTTCATGTCCTTCGAGATAGGTTGCAACTGCCAAAGCATTTTCACAATGTCTGGGCACTCTTAAATGTAATGTTTCAAGTCCAAGGTTCAATAAAAAAGCATTAAAGGGCGATTGAATCGATCCCAGATCCCGCATAAGCTGAACCGTTGCTTTTGTAATATAAGCACCTTTTCCGAATTTTTCGCAGTATGTAATTCCATGATAAGAATCATCTGGGGAACAAAGCCCTTTAAATTTATCAGGATATTGACTCCAGTCAAAATTACCGGAATCAACGATCGCTCCACCCACGCTAACTGCATGTCCATCCATATATTTTGATGTAGAATGCGTTACGATATCTGCACCGAATTCAAAAGGACGACAATTGATCGGTGTTGCAAATGTATTGTCAACAATTAATGGTACACCATGCGCATGTGCACATTTAGCAAATTTTTCAATATCAAGAACGACCAGCGCCGGATTCGCGATCGTCTCTGCAAGAACACATTTTGTATTCTCCTGAAACAGACTGTTGATCACATCCTCTGGTGAATCCGGATCCACTACAGAACAGCTGATTCCCATTTTTTTCATTGTGACTGTCAAAAGATTATGTGTTCCCCCATAAACCGTAGACGACATGATCACATGGTCTCCTGCTTCACAGATATTAAATACAGCAAAATAATTGGCAGCCTGTCCTGATGAAGTCAGCATGGCAGCCACGCCACCTTCAAGTTCACAGATTTTTGCAGCAACCATGTCATTTGTTGGATTCTGCAGTCTTGTATAAAAATATCCTGAATCTTCCAGATCAAACAATCTGCCCATTTGCTCTGATGAGTCATATTTAAATGTTGTGCTTTGATAAATTGGCAGAACTCTCGATTCGCCATTTTTAGGATTCCACCCTGCCTGTACACATTTTGAACCCGTATGAAGTTTGAATTCGTTTTTTTTATCACTCATGACAGATACCCCAGATATGTATTTTCAAGTTCTAATACCATTCCCGAATACATTTGCTTACAAATTTCATATTCCTGATTTTCAATTAAGGAAATACAAGGAGATAAGTATTCCCTGTAAATATCACGATAGATATCTTTTGCATCTCTCATCTGATCTATTCCAAATACGATTTGCGGAGCAACGGAATAATATTGTTCTATTAGCTCTTTTCCACCTGGCTGACTGGTCAGATATGTGTCTCTGTAATTTCTTAAAAGTGTTAATTCATAACAGTCGTCCTCTTTATTAAGACAGTTACAGACAGCCGTTGTAATGTAACACAGCTTCCTTCTGAATGAAGAGTCAATATCCGTAAAAGAACCTTTTTGAAGATTGAACTGTGTAAAGACCAAATTCCACTTATTTAAAATGGTATCTGCGAGTACTTCAGAAGATTTGCCCTTATATTCTACGATACAGGGAATAATATAAGTTCCCATCAGCATATTTGCATCCATCAGATAATTACTTTTTGCACCCTTTTTAGGAAGCGTGTCGTATACACTCTTTGCCCTGCTGACAAAATCTTCTGCAAGATCATTAATCAGTGCTTCTTTTTCATCTGTTTCATCATAAGCTCTTTCTATCGCGTCAAATAACGGTCTGTTCGATTCGAGAAGTAGTTGAAACGATTCTTTATAAGTTGCTGACTTGAACTCCTTCATTAACTCTTTATTCTCTATAAGAAGTTTGGAAAGCTCGTTTTTTATCTGGTCCATACAGTCTCCTTTTATATCATTATTCATCCCAATTGTGATAAACTGCCTGTACATCATCGTCTTCATCAAGCAGATCTAATGTTTTCTGTAAAGATTTTACTGCATTTTCATCATTTAATTCAACATATGTCTGAGGAATCATCGTTACCTCAGCAGAAGCCATTATAATTCCTGCTTCTTCAAGGGCTTTTACGACCTGTTCATGTGATTCTGGATCGCTTAAGATTTCATAACTATCATCTTCTTCACTAAAATCTTCTGCACCTGCATCGAGTGAAAGCATCATTAATTCATCTGGATCCATGTTGCATTCTTCTTTATCTATGATGATCTGGCTTTTTTGATCGAACATAAAAGAGACACATCCCGGTGTTCCAATACTTCCATTTCCTTTTGTAAATGCACTTCTGACATTAGCTGCAGTTCTGTTCTTATTATCCGTAAGTGCATCTACAATGATTGCGATTCCGCTTGGTCCATATCCTTCATAGGTCACATACTCATAATTTACATTACCAAGGTCACCTGCCGCCTTTTTGATCCCTCTGTCGATCGTATCGTTTGGCATATTATTTGCTTTCGCTTTGGCAATAACTGTTGCAAGCTTGTAGTTATTGGCTGGGTCTGATCCGCCTTCTTTTACTGCAATTGCAATCTCTCTCCCAAGAATCGTAAAAATCTTACCTTTGGCAGCATCGTTCTTTTCCTTTTTGTGTTTAATGTTTGCGAATTTTGAATGTCCTGACATAATAATCTCCTCAATCTTTTACTCTATTTCATTCCAGTAACTTAAACTAATTCATTGTTCTCGCTCTGGTTCCTATCATCCTGATCTTCTTCTATCTTCGTGACCTGAACGCTTTGAATCATTTTATTTTCAACATGCAGTACCTTGAACAGATACTGATCGACCATTACTTCAAATTCTTCCCCTTCTTCAGGTATCTTTTCCATTTTTGAGATCAGATAGCCATTTAAAGTGTCAAATTCTTCTTCATCAAATTGTATATGAAAGCGCTCTTCTAATTCTTCGAGCGGGGTCATTCCTTCAATTACATATTCATTATCTCCACACTCTTCAATATATTCTTCATCCTCATCATACTCATCAAGGATATTTCCAACGATTTCTTCAAGGATATCTTCCATTGCAACCAATCCGACTGTCTGTCCGTATTCATCTACTACTATGACCATCTGAATTTTCATTGACTGCATTGTCTTAAATAAAGAATCGATCTTTCTGGTCTCCGGAACAAAATGCGCTTTTCTGATCAATCCTTCAATATTCTTCAGAGGCAGATTCATCGTTTCATCTGAAGCATGGATACGAAGTGCATCTTTTAAGTTAATGATACCTGAAATATAATCAATGGATTCTTCATAGACAGGATATCTGCTGTTCCTTTCCTCTAGCATTGTGTGAATTGCATCTTTTAAAAGCATATCATCATCAATCGCTACAATATTGGATCTTGGCGTCATAATGTCCTGTGCCTCTTTATCGCCGTATTCAAATATATTCGTGATCATTTCTGCTTCACTGGCAAGAAGTACTCCCTGCTCATGCCCTTCATTGACCATGGATATGATCTCTTCTTCTGTCACATCACTGCCTGAAGTTTCCTGTCTGAATCCAAAAATGCGCAGGATTGCTTCTGATGACATATAGATGATTCCTGACAATGGTAAAAAAAACAACGTAATCATATATATAGGCGTGGTAAAAAGTAAAATCCATTGTTTTGGATATCGCATGGCAATACGTTTTGGAATTAAGATTCCAAATGTCAACATCAGATACGACAGCACAAATGCAGCAACAACAAGTGCTGCTACAGTATTGATCCCTGCTATCCGATCAGATATCATTTTTAAAAAATAGCCCCCCATTACCAGATGTATAAAACATACAATGAGTTGAAGTGTGTTCACAAAACGGTATGGTTTGTCCAAAAATGTAAATATTTTTTTTGCCTTTTTGCTATGTTCAAATCTGCCATCTTCAAAATCAGAACGGTTCACCTGTTGTAATGCCGTCCCAAATCCATAAAAAATTAATTCAATACTGACCAAAGCAACAAAAAATATTATACTGGCAGTCGGCCCGCTATCTTCCATTTATGCAACTCCTTTAAAACCTTTTCTATAAAATATAACATTTCACTAAATAAACGTCAAGGAAGCAGTTCTATCTCATCAAAATAATCCTTTGTCCAGATAATCTTATTCTTTCGCGTAAACACTCTTGGTATCCTTTTCCCAAGATCACATGCAAATTCATAATTAAAACGATCTGACAACAAAGACAGTTCTTCCATTGTTATTTGAAGTGTTCCATCGGTTCCGATCAGCGTTACATCGTCCCCCATCTGAACATGTTGAATTCCTGTTACGTCTACCATGAACTGATCCATACAGACCCTGCCAGTTATAGGTGCTTTTTGTCCTCTGATCAGAACATACCCTTTATTTGAAAGGCTTCTTGGATAGCCATCTCCATATCCGACTGGAATTGTTGCCAGTACTGACTTTTCTTTCGTCATATAGGTCCCACCATAACTGACAGGGGTCCCTTTTTCAACTTCTTTCAGATATACGACCTGAGATTTCAGTGACAGTACCGGTTTCAGATCAATGATCTTTTTACTGACCTCTTCCGAAGGCCAAAGACCATACAATGTAATTCCTGCTCTGACCAGATCCATATTTGCTTTTTTTAATTCAACGATTCCAGCACTGTTCGAGCAATGCTTATAAGGGATCTGAAATCCAAGTTTTTCTTCAGTTAATTGACAAAATGCATGAAACAGTTCAATCTGCTTTTTAGCAGGACCTTTATCTTTTTCATCTGCTTTTGCAAAATGTGTGAACATTCCTTCTATTTCAATATTAGGGAGCGATTTTGCAAGTTTAACAAATTCAATCCCTCTCTCATCAGGTGTGATACCGATCCTGTTCATTCCGGTGTCGACTTTCACATGCACTTTTGCTGTTATTTTCTGACATTTTGCTTCATCAGAAATCTGTCTGAGCATATCTTCCCGAAATACAGTCAGCCTGATATCCTTTTCAATCAATTCCTGATAGGAATCTGGAAAGGTATAGCCGAGGATCAGTATTGGTTTTTTTATTCCGGAGCGTCTTAATATCAGCGCTTCTTCTGCCGTTGCCACTGCAAAACCGAACAAATATTCTTTCGGTTCAAGCAGATTGGCTATCGGAACGGCTCCATGACCATACCCATCAGCTTTAATGACTGCGATCATTTTTGTGTCAGAAGAAATATTTTTTTTCATCTGATCAAGATTATATTCCACATGATCAAGATTGATCCATGCGCTTACCCGACCATAATGTTTCATTTTGGACTCCCATCTGCGTACTTTGTTACGCTTATCTATTAGAAGGGTTGAAAGTCGTTATCTTTCACTTTACTTCTCCCTTTTGGTCAGTTCTTTCAGCTGTTCGATCAGGTCTGTTGCCATAAGTGAATATCTGCTCATTTTGCATAGCGCTAAATCACCCGCTGCAGCATGTATAAATACTCCCAGTTTAGCAGCCTCAAATGCATCAAGTTCCTGTCCTGCAAGACTCGTGATCATTCCTGCAAGAACGTCACCCGACCCGGCTGTTGCCATGCCATCATTTCCATTTGTATTGATGTAAATTTGCTGTGTATGCATCCCATCTGCAATAACAGTCCTTGCATCCTTACATACCATGACAGCACCAAGTTCTTCGGAAATTGACATAGCATTTTGTATCAGATCATCTTTTAATGATTTTATTGATTTATCTGATAATCTGGAAAGTTCACCCAGATGAGGTGTCATAATTATTTCCTGACCTGATTCAGCTTTATTTTTGATCAGTTTTTTCCATGCTGGATTTTTTGAGATCAGATTAATGGCATCAGCATCTATGATCATGGGACAACTGCTGTTTTTCAATAAATATTCTAAAATACGCTCTGAACTACATTCTGTTCCAATTCCCGGTCCGACAAGTATGCAATCAGCCCACCGAATTGCATCTTCAAACTTTTCCTCATTTAAATTCTTCTCATGATATAGAGAAAGTACCGCTTCCGGTAATGAACTCTGTATGATCTCGCGATTTTCAAATGGTGTCAGTATTTTAACAAGTCCAGCGCCCATTCTATAGGCTGCCTGACCTGCAAGTATTGATGCTCCTGCCATACCAATACTGCCTGCAAATAAAAGCAGCTTACCAAAACTTCCTTTATTTCCATCTGCTATTCTACCTGGCATTTTACTCATATCAGAAAAATCATAAGTATAGGATACTGGAACTCTGTCTAAAAAGCTCTCATGGTCGATCCCGATCTTCATACAATGAATTTCACCTGTATACTTTGCCCCCGGAAAAAGAATTTGTCCTCTCTTCTTAAATGCAAAGGTTATCGTGTGATCAGCCTGAAATGCTTCTCCTAAAACCTTTCCATGATCCGAATCTATACCTGATGGAATATCGATTGCAATCTTGATTCCCTTCATTCTGTTTAAAAATAATACTGCATCTTTCCAGATACCAATCAATTCTCTATTCAGACCAACACCGAACAAGCTGTCTATCACAATGTCATACTCCTGATTTGGATATGTATCGATCATGGGTATTTTATACTTTTTACAGGTCTCATACTGATTCAGTGCTGCATCACTAAGCTTTTCCGGATTTCCAGGGAAATAGACTGTTACATTCTTATTATTCTGATACAGCAGTCTTGCCATTGCCATACCGTCTCCACCATTGTTCCCACAGCCTGCCGCAATCAGGATATGATTGGCATTTGGAAATTTACTTATTAAGAATTCTGTCGCTGTCAGCGCAGTTCGTTCCATTAAGACCAGAGATGGAATACCATAATATCGAATGGTATTATTATCATAATGCTTCATTTCATCAGCTGTAACAATATATTCCATAAAAGTGCCTCCAAAACAAAATGCGCCAAAAAATTGACGCACGTTTTTGTGTTAGTTTTCTTTTTTTACTGGTTTTTGTGATAAATCATACTTCAGATCAAACAGCTCTATCACATCCGCGCCAAAAATATCATGCATATAGGAATAAAGTTCATGATTTTTCAGCTCACCTTCCTGTTTTCTGATCACTTTCTTTTTCAGTTCTTTTCTGATTTTTGTGATCCATTCAGATATTTCATTGATTTCTTTCGTATTATCCGAAATGAAATGATAGCAGCATTCCATGGTTGCCAGCATTAATTTCAAGTTGATCGTATCTATTTTTTTTGGAAGTTCCAGCATCTCATCAGAATAGGAGTCCACTTTTTCATTACATTCATTAATCAGTCGTTTTTTTTCTTCCAGTTGTTTTTTTGCATCTTTCCCTGGCTCTGCCCCGTTCAGCGAGTCCATTAGTTCTACTATTTCATTCATCAGACGAGATTTGATCTTTTTTATTTCTTTTGTTTCTGTCGTGATCTTTCCCTGTCTTTTCAGAAGTTCATTCAACTCATCCGATAGTGTTTTGATCTCTGGGCTGCATTCAGTCTGGGTAAATAATCTGTGCCATTTATTATCAAGCGTCAGAATCGGGATCTTTTTTCCCTGCAATGCTTTTTGAAATACTTCTTCCTGTTTCATACTGTTACCTCAGGCATTGTCTGCACTATTCTTCTTGGCAAGTTCAGAATCATAACGATTAATATTATAGGAAAGTCGCATCAGACTATCAGATAAATGAACATTCTCTACCTGAATTCCTTCTGGAACGTTTAAATCTACATGCGCAAAATTCCAAATTGCTCTGATTCCATACTGAACCAGCTGTTCTGCCACATCCACAGCACTGGCCTTCGGAATCGTTAAAACAGCTATATCTATATCATTCTCTTTTACAAACTCTTTAATGCTCTCCATTGGCTGAACCTGAATATCTCTGATCATGGCTCCATGAAGCCTCGAATTGCAATCAAATAATCCTCTGATTATAAATCCACGGCGCTCAAAGTTCATATAGTTGGCAAGTGCCTGTCCCAAATTTCCTGCACCAATAATAATCAGGTTATGTTTCTTATCAAGACCCAGTATCTTACCAATCTCCTGATAAAGGTATTCTACATTATACCCATATCCCTGCTGTCCAAATCCACCAAAATTATTAAAATCCTGTCTGATCTGTGACGCTGTTACTTTCATAAGTTCACTTAATTCCTGGGATGAAATTCGTTCGACACCCTCAAATTTTAACTCACCCAAATATCTGTAGTATCTGGGAAGTCTGCTGATAACTGCTTGTGATATTTCTTTTTCGTCCACGTTCGTGTCCCCCTGTTCCATTCCTTTTTATTATATAAAAGCGTTAAAATAATGTCAATGAAATCACCCTATTTCGATGAAATCATTCATAATTTCTTGATATTTTTTTATTTATCTTTCATTCTTTATGATGAAAAATGTATTGTATTTTTTAATGTTCAAATTCTATGTTGGCAATATGGTTTAAAATCATTTATAATATCCAATGAATTATACAAATTTATGATTCAAATCATGTTTATAGAACGGAGAAAGAATCAATGGTATTATCCTGTCACAATATTTATAAATCATTTGGTGAACAGACTGTTTTGGAAAACTGTTCTTTCCACATAGAAGAATATGATAAAGCCGCCATTGTTGGAATTAATGGAGCCGGTAAATCAACTTTGCTAAAGATCATTGCCGGGGAATTGTCTGCTGACAATGGCTCCTGTATTGTTGCAAAAGATAAACAGGTCGGATATCTTCCGCAGCAACAGGTCATGGAATCTGATCACACCATTTACGATGAACTGTTACTTGTAAAAAAAGATCTGATCGATATGGAAGAACAGATCCGTGCTATGGAAATCAGAATGAAGTCTCATTCTGGTGAACAGCTGGATGCGTTGATGCAGACTTACAGTCGCCTGACACATGAGTTCGAGTTGAACAATGGTTATAGTTATAAAAGCGAAGTTACCGGCATTTTAAAAGGTCTTGGTTTTCTGGAAGAAGATTTCAAAAAACCTGTCCGTACATTATCCGGCGGACAAAAAACTCGTGTAGCACTTGGTAAGATATTATTGAATAAACCTGAAATTATTATGTTGGATGAACCTACTAATCATCTTGATATGGAATCGATCTCGTGGCTTGAGACCTATCTCCTGAATTACAAAGGCGCCGTTTTGATCGTTTCTCATGACCGCTATTTTTTAGACCGAATTTCAAATAAAATCATCGAACTTGATTTTGCAAAAGCCACTACCTTTACAGGAAATTATTCTGCATATTCAGAAAAAAAAGCTATATTACGAACTGCCCAGTGGAATGCCTACATGAATCAACAGAACGAAATCAAACATCAGGAAGAAGTTATTAGAAAGTTAAAATCGTTCAATCGCGAAAAATCGATCCGCCGTGCGGAAAGCCGCGAAAAAATGCTTGATAAAATCGAAGTGCTTGACAGACCTCTCGAACATACTGCTGGTATCAAAATGCAGATCACACCACGCTTACTCAGTGGTACTGATGTGCTAAGCCTGCAAAATGTCAAAAAATCATTTGGAAAGCTTACACTTTTCAATGATCTGAATTTTGAGATCAAGCGTGGCGAACGCGTTGCATTAATTGGTAACAATGGCACCGGAAAAACTACCATTTTAAAAATGATCAATCAGATTCTTCCCTGTGATGAGGGAATCGTCAAAATTGGGACTAATGTACACATTGGATATTATGATCAGGAACATAATGTCCTGCATAAAGAAAAATCTTTATTTGATGAAATTGCTGATGACTTTCCTACTTTGACCAACACTGAAATCAGGAATACACTGGCTGCATTTCTATTCACAGGGGATGAGGTCTATAAAAGAATCATGGATCTGAGTGGTGGCGAACGTGGCCGCGTCTCACTTGCAAAACTTATGCTTTCAGAAGCGAACTTCCTGATTCTTGATGAACCAACGAACCACCTTGATATTGCTTCAAAAGAGATTCTTGAGAATGTATTGAATCATTATGAAGGGACCATTCTTTATGTATCGCATGACCGTTATTTCATTAATAAAACTGCAACACGTATCCTGGATCTCGAACAAAATACTGTAACGAACTATATCGGTAATTATGATTATTATCTGGAGAAAAAGAATAGTTTTGAAAAAAATACAGTCAATCCCGAAAACAAAGCTACAGATGATTCCCTGTCAAAACTTGACTGGAAACAGCAAAAAGAACAGATCGCGCAACAGCGAAAACTAGAAAATGAATTGAAGCGTGTTGAAGATAAAATCAGCCAGTTAGAAGACCGCTCCGGTGTTCTTGACCTGGAAATGTCATTACCAGAAAATGCAGTCAATGTTTCCGCTCTTCAACCACTTTTATCTGAAAAAGAATCTATTTCAGAAGAACTAGATCAGCTTTACGACAGATGGAATGTCTTATCTGAGCAACTATATTAATCATTCGGTTTCAGGTAAAAATTTCCATTCAGTTGTTCTGTTTTTATAACATTAATAAAAATATCTTCATCGGCATCTTTTAAGCGTGAGATCAGTTTTTTTACCTCATCACTTGACACGACCGAATAGACAAGTGTTCTTTCCTGCTTATTATGGGATCCAATACTATTGATAATTGTTGCACCATGCCCTGATTGTTCATATATGATTCGAATGATTTCTTCCGGTGAATCTGTTATGATCAGCAGGGTGTTTTTATGGTATCTTTTATACCAGCCATGTATGATCTGTGTTGAAGTGAACTGAAATATAATAGAGTACAATGCTTTATCCCAGCCAAATAAGGCTCCCGCAATGATCAATACGACAGCATTTCCGATCAGAATATAATTCCATGCATCAATCCCATATTTTTCAGAAAGAAATATTGCAATAAAATCAGTGCCTCCGCTTGTCGCATCAGCAAACAGACACAAGCTGATTGCTGCTCCAGACACCATACCACCAAAAATACTGATCAGCAGAATATCGTAAGTAATTGCAAATGATGGCATGAAATCAGTAAATAGAGCAGTTAATCCTATCATAAGACAGGAATACAGTGTAAATTTTCTTCCAATTCTTCGAAAACTGATTATAATTGGGATTGCATTTAATGAGATGTTGATCAATGTAAACGAAATATCAACAGAAAAATATTTTGATGCAATCTGTTGAACAAGGATTGTAATTCCTGTAAAGCCTCCAGGGAACAATCCTCCTGCTCTTATAAATATCTTTATATTTGCTGCCATAATCACTGAGGCTGTCAGAATCAGAAAAAAACGTTTCACATCTCTGGTTTTGGTGTTCATCCCTATCCTCCCCATCTGAATTTCTAATTCTCTCACAAATTGTAAAAAGGCGGAATTCTAATTGAACTCCGCTTTACCTCATCTTATTCATTCCATGGTAGATCTCTGTGTTCTAACTTCTTATCACGGATCATGAGATCCTTTACTGCTGCATCTGCAGGTTTTTTATTAAAAAGAACTTCGTTCACCTGCTCAATGATCGGCATATCAATGTTATATTTCTTAGCAAGTCCCATAGCGGCCTTTGCTGAATAAACACCTTCTACCACCATCTTAACTTCTTTCATAGCCTCATCCATCGTTTTGCCCTGACCGATCAGAATTCCTGCTTTTCGATTTCT
>JAQVCQ010000001.1:0-118786 GCA_028689715.1 Lachnospiraceae bacterium | reverse complement strand
TATATTTCTTAGCAAGTCCCATAGCGGCCTTTGCTGAATAAACACCTTCTACCACCATCTTAACTTCTTTCATAGCCTCATCCATCGTTTTGCCCTGACCGATCAGAATTCCTGCTTTTCGATTTCTTGAATGCATGCTTGCGCAGGTAACGATTAAATCACCTATTCCGGAAAGTCCGGCAAATGTTTCATATTTTCCACCCATTGCCACACCAAGTCTTGCTATTTCAGCAATTCCACGTGTAATAAGTGCCGCTTTGGTGTTGTCACCATAACCAAGTCCATCTGCAATGCCTGCTGCCAGTGCTACTACATTTTTTAATGCGGCACCAAGTTCGATGCCAAGGATGTCTGGGCTGATGTATACTCTGAATACCTCATTCATGAAAATATTCTGGACTGTTTCTGCTGTTTTTTGTGTATGTGCACCAACTACGATCGTAGTCGGAATTCCACGTCCGACTTCTTCAGCGTGGGAAGGTCCGGACAATACTGCAACGTCTGATTGCGGTACTTCATCCTCAACGATCTGAGATAATGTCATGAAGCTGCCTTCCTCTATTCCTTTTGCAACATTTACTATGATCTGTCCTTCTGTGACCAGATCTTTCAGTAAATGACTTGTACTTCTTGTGTATGGTGAAGGCACTGCCAGTACCAACAGGTCCATCCCTTTTACAGATTGTTCCAGATCTGTTGTAAAAATAATTTCTTCTGGGAGTTTTACGCCCGGTAATTTATCTTTATGTTCTCTTTCACGGTTCAACATGGCAATTTCTTCTTCCACAATAGACCATACTGTAACCTCGTGCCCATTGTTCTTCAGTAACAACGCCAGTGCGATTCCCCAGCTTCCTGCACCAATTATACCCACTTTAGCCATATGAATGTGCTCCTGTTCTTTTTATGAATTCTTTTTTGTAAGATAAGTCTTGCGTTCTTCCCCTTTTGCCAGTCTGACAATATTGGTTCGATGCTTTGCATACGCCATTACAGTCAGGAAAAGCGCTAATAGATACATTTCATTTAAATGCGCCTGTGTCATTTGAAAAAACCCACTTTGTCCTAATACAACTATTTCAATTAAAAATCCTGCATACACCAATAAGGAACCTAATGAAACATAATGTGTCAGAAAAAATGTTCCAAAAAACAAGGGAACTGCAATCATGGTAAAGAGCCAGTGAAACGACAACAATAACCCTGCGGTCGCAGCAATTCCCTTACCACCTTTGAAGTTAAGATAAAACGGAAAGTTATGACCAAGGATTGCGCCTGCAGCAGCATATAGGGATAACAAATAAATCATTTCAGGTCTTGACTCTCCAAACAGTACTCGGGCAACACTGATTGCCAAAATCGTTTTTGTAATATCACCAATTAAAACGAGCACTCCGGCTTTCTTACCAAGTATCCTTAACGTGTTTGTTGTTCCTGCATTTCCGCTTCCATGATCCCTAATGTCGATCCCATTCATTCTACCGTAAATATATGCAGTCTGAAATAAGCCAAAAAGATACCCAATCAGTAGGCAATAAAGTCGTTCCATGCCTTAAGACTCCTTCCGTTCCCTGATAATAAATTTTAAAGCGGTACCTTTAAATCCAAAGGTATCTCTGATCTGATTTTCAATATATCTCGTATATGAAAAATGCATTAATTCTTTGTCGTTTACAAATATTACAAATGTAGGCGGTTTTACCGCGACCTGTGTAATGTAGTATAGTTTTAAGCGTTTTCCTTTATCAGAAGGTGGCTGCTGCATTGCTACTGCCTCTGTCATGATTTCATTCAGAACACCTGTCGCAATACGCATATTCTGATTCTGAATCACCATATCGATCAGTTCGTACAATTTAACCAGTCTCTGTCCTGTCTTTGCTGAAATAAATAATATTTCAGCGTATTGCATAAAAGATAATGTATTTCTTACTTTTTCGGTAAAACGATAAATAGTCTTATCATCTTTTTCAACAGCATCCCATTTATTGACAGCTACAATAATTCCTTTTCCCCTGTCATGTGCGATTCCGGCAATCTTGGCATCCTGTTCCGTAATACCTTCTTCCGCATCGATCACAACAATCACAATATCTGCCCGTTCCACAGCACTTACGGTACGGATGATCATATAATGTTCCAGCTCTTCTTTGATCTTACTCTTGCGTCTAAGCCCGGCTGTATCGATAAAAACATATTCTTTTCCATCAAATACGACTTCAGTATCAACAGCATCCCTTGTTGTTCCTGCAATATCAGAAACAATCAGTCTGTTTTCTCCCAGAAGTTTATTTATAATAGAAGATTTACCAACATTTGGTTTTCCAACAATTGCGATTTTAGGTCTTTCATCTTCTTCCTGCTCAGTATTTGTAAGATCAAATTTTTCAATGACGTCATCTAGCAGATCGCCGATTCCAAGTCTGTTGACAGAAGACACTGGATGTGGTTCACCAATTCCAAGATTATAGAATTCATATACATCCGGCATGAACTTATTAAAATCATCTACTTTATTTACTACAAGCAGGATCGGTTTTTGAGACTTACGAAGAATATTGGCTACTTTTGAATCATTATCCGTCAGCCCCTGTTTTACATCTACCATGAACAAAATAACATCTGCTGTTTCAATCGCTATTTCTGCCTGCTCACGCATTTGAGACAATATAATGTCCTTACTGTCCGGTTCGATACCACCGGTATCGATCAGTGTAAATGAAACATCAAGCCAGGTAACATCTGCATAAATTCTATCACGTGTAATACCTGGTGTATCTTTTACTATTGAAATCATATCTCCTGCCAGTGCATTGAACAATGTAGACTTCCCAACATTTGGTCTGCCAACAACTGCAACGATCGGCTTCGATTTTTTCTTTCCCATTCTAAACTCCATTCTTATATTTCGCTAAATTAACTAATTGTTCAGTATCATATTTACAAAATCTTGTCCGCTTGATTTTACAATATCTATTTTGACTTGTAAAGCCTTTTCAAGGTCTTGAAGTGTCATGTCATCAAGAAATACGACCTCTCCACTGCGTAGAACATTTTGTGGAAGCAATAATCTTTCACCCAGATCTTTGCCTTTTAACTGGTCCGCTAAATCCTGCCCTGTCAGCAATCCTGATACCGTGATCTTTTCTCCAAAAAAATTGTTTTTTATTGGAAACACAGTGATCTTCACGCTTGAAAACTGCTCCATTATACGTTCTGACATCTGAAGGATCGTTGGATAAGCAAGCCTTCCAGTTGCTATGGACAGATGCTGATTGCTATTTGCAGATTTTAATGTGTCCGGATCAGAAATTGCCTCCTCGAACTCGTCAAGCAAGAGACGCAGCATTCCAACTCCATTTTCAAGTTGAAGATATCCATCATACTGCTCAGCTCCGGGCAGTTCTCTTCCTGCCAAGATATACCATTCATCACTTGCATGTATAAAATGAAGTCCGTACTCTTCATAAACTTTTTCCTGCCACGACTGGATCAGATCAAGCATGCTGCAGGCATCTTCCTTTGTAAATTCTTCCATCGGGTAGAGTCCATCCCGAAATTTAGTAATTCCCACTGGTACAACTGAAACGCTTTCCAGATATGGAAGATATTTTGTAAGGTCTCTGATCGATCGTTCAAGTTCCACACCGTCGTTGACTCCCTTACAAAGCACGATCTGACCATTCATATAGATTCCTGCATCATAAAAACGGTCTACTTTTTTTAATGCTTCTCCTGCAAAACGGTTATTCAGCATCTTACAGCGTAGTTCTGGATTTGTAGTCTGAAATGATATATTGATTGGTGAAAGCCTGTATTTAATGATTCTGTTGATATCCGCTTCAGACATATTTGTTAATGTAACATAATTTCCCTGCAGAAATGAAAGTCTCGAGTCATCATCTTTAAAGTAAAGTGTTTCTCTCATTCCTTCCGGCATTTGATCAATAAAACAAAAAATACACTTATTGTGGCAGGATTTGTAGTCATCCATTAATCCATTCTCAAAAACGATTCCCAGATCTTCATCTTCATCCTTATCAATTTCAAGAATCCACTCTTCTCCATCCATTTTCTGTATCAGTATTTCCAGATAGTCAGTCTGAATCAGAAACTGGTAGTCAAAAATATCTTCCATATCTTCGCCGTTTATCTTTAATAAGAGATCGCCCGCCTGCACCTGCATCTCTTCCGCAATGCTGCCCGGTGTAATAGAACTGATCTTATGTCCTTTTGTTTTCATGCATACTCCTTTTTAATGAATCCATTACCTTTATATTACTCGAATTTCCTTGACGTGTCACTAGCAGAATGTTATAAAATATTAGGTGGTCACAAACGTACCCATACTGTATTTATTATTTCGGAGGAAAATATGCCTAACATTTGCGAACTTCAAAACGCTATGCCTGTCGGCCCCCTTAAAGTAATTGCCATGGATAGCGCCCATGCGCTCGGTGAACAAGTAAACTCGCATCTTGTGACGTTCCGTAGAGAGATCAATCATCCCTCAAAAAATGATCCGGCCTTTCAGGGATATGTCTCAGACAATTATCTGATCAAAGCAGATTGTCCAAGATTCGGAACCGGCGAAGGAAAAGGGATTCTTAGGGAAACGGTTCGTGGCAAAGATCTGTTCATCATCGTTGATGTATGTAATCACAGCATTACCTATTCTGTTAACGGATATACCAATCATAAATCTCCTGATGATCACTTCCAGGATCTAAAACGTGTGATCGCAACGGTAGCCGGCAAGGCACGCAGGATCAACGTGATCATGCCTTTTATGTATGAAGGAAGACAGCACAAGCGAAATGGCCGCGAATCACTTGACAGTGCATTTGCCCTGAAAGAACTCGCTTCTATGGGTGTCGTTAATTTTATTACATTTGATGCACATGATCCACGTATTCAGAACTCAACCCCTCTGAACGGATTTGATAATTTTATTCCTCCATACCAGTTCATCCGTGCATTACTGAAATATGAAAAAGATCTGATCGTTGATAAAGAGCATACAGTCGTGATCAGTCCTGATGAAGGCGCTTTAGACAGAGCTGTATATTTTTCCAGCGTTTTGGGCGTTGATACCGGTATGTTCTATAAACGTCGGGATTACTCCACGATCGTGAATGGAAAGAACCCAATTGTCGCACATGAATTCCTTGGTGACAACATAGAGGGGAAGGATGTCATTATTATTGATGATATGATCTCTTCCGGTGAAAGTATGATTGACACTGCAAGACAATTAAAAGAAATGAAAGCAAAACGTGTGTTTATATGCTGTACATTTGGGTTATTCACGAATGGCCTCTCCGCATTTGATACTGCTTTTGAAAAAGGATATTTTGACCGAGTCATAACAACGAATCTGACTTATCTTCCAACAGAACTTGATTCAAAGCCTTATTATATCAAAGCAGACATGAGTAAATTTATGGCTTCTATAATAGATTTTATGAATCATGATGTTTCTGTAGGAAACGTACTGACACCTACAGAGAAAATACAGAACTTTCTGGCTGAATACCATGCTGGAAAACTGATCTTATAAAAAACAGCTCCACTGGGAGCTGTTTTTTATTTTTCTATTCTTCTATGATCTTAAATATTCTGATTGCATCTTTTAGCTGCAATGCTTTCTCTTCAAGCTGTCCTGCCTCACTGCTCAATGTCTCAATTGTCTTTTCCTGTCTTCCTACTGCCGTCAGTACTTCTGTGGAAGAAGCCGCTGTTTCTTCCAATACTGCCGATATACTCTCAATTGCTCCCATGGTCGCTTCTTTTGCACCACTCATTCCTTCCGCTTCCTGAACGATTTTTGTGATATTGTCCTTTAATCGATCCATCTGCATGGTCACTTCAGAAAAAGAATTGATCGTCTGCTCAAGTGCATCTTCCTGTGATGAAATCATTTCACCCGACTGTTTTACAATGTTTGAAGTCTCTTCCATTTTTATCTGTATATTACCAATGATTTTTGTGATCTGGCTGGAAGCAGTCATTGATCCGACCGCCAGTTTCCTGATCTCTTCTGCTACTACCGCAAATCCTCTGCCTGCCTCACCTGCTCTTGCAGCTTCAATGGATGCATTTAATGCTAATAGATTGGTCTGGTCTGCTATTTCATTGATCGTTTCCGTTATGGAATTGATTTCCCTTGACTGCAACGATAAATTTGCCATCTCTTCCATCGCTGTTCTGGAAATTCCGGTCGATGATTTTACATTTTGTGCAAGTCCATGCATGATGTTACTATTTTGCAATAATATGTTCTTTGTTTTTTCTGCAAGTTCATTGATCTGTCCTGTACGATCCACTACATTATTGATCAATCCTGATAACTCGTCCATTTTCTTCATACAGTTTTCAGCATTTCCCGCCTGTTCGTTAATTCCAAGCTCAATGTTCCCAACTGTCTGTGAAATCTGTTTTGCATTATCAACCAAAGATATAGAACTGTCCGCAACATCTTTTGACGAGAGCGAAACTGATTCTGTCACTTCGCTTACTTTACCGATCAGCTCTTTCATCCCACTGAACATACCAGAAAGGTGTCTATTCAGGAGTCCGAATTCATCTTTTCTTTTTTCAGTGATCAGTTGTGTCATATCGCCTTCTGCTGCTTTTTTTGCAATCAGATTCAATTCGCGCATTACTTTTTTTATACCAACTGCCATGATGAGACTTAATGCGATCGCGACAACGGATGCAATGAATACAATTACAAATGTAAAGGTCCTGATATCATTCGCCTGCTCTAAAATTGCACTTTGGGGTATCATGCAACATACAACATTCTGTGTACTGCCTATTTTCGAAAATAGATATAAATATTTTTTATGATCCATTTCCACATAACGATAATTTGTAGTTTCCTCGGAAGATATGATCGACTGATAAAATTCCTGATTATTGATCTGTATCAGTCCCTGCATCTTATCAGATGTGATCTCTCTCCCATCCTGTGTGACCAGCGCACAATAGCTTCCTTCCGGCAAATTCATGCTTTCGATTGGTGAAGAAAGAAAGGAGGCATCCATGTCAATCGTGATCAGCGCAGCATCTTTCATGGAACTTCCCTTCATTGTCCTGCTGACACTGATTCCATAATGATCCTGTGTCATTTGTGTTACCGCATCGATTGCTGGATGTGACCCAAGCCACACAGCCTGACCGCCTGCTGAAGAAATAATTTTTCCTTCTTCTGATTCCATCAGATTTTGAAACTGATTGTTCTCAATTGAATTAAATGTAGAATAGGAATTCCCATAATTGCTGAGTATATGAATTCCTGTTATGCTCGCATCTGACCTTTGCTTGATCAGAATCTCCTGTTTGATTTCATTCAGTGTTGTTACTTCTTCTGTTGGATCATTTTGAAAATAAGCAGAATAATATTTTGTAATATTATTATCTACATACAGATCCAATGAAATCTGTTCAGCATTTTTAAAATAAAGATCATAGTATTCTGAAATTTTGGTAATGGTGTTAAATGTCGATACTTCGTAGTTTTCAATAATTGCATTTGATGCCTTTTGATACGAAAAAACACCTAATAAAACTATAAAAAGAACCGGAATTAAACTAACAGACATGATCTTACCACCGATACCAAACCGTATCCTACTCTCTGTTCGCACTTTTCCTGCTCTTTTAGGTTGTTTTTTTGCACTTGATTCTGTTTTTTTCTTTTTTTGCCCAAATTTAACCAGGGCGCCTTTTTTTGCCGCTCTTTCCTTCTGCATTTTTTGTTACCTCTTCTCTCTTTTCTCTCTCTTCTCTCTGCCACATCCATATTAGAATGAAATATTGAATAGGCAAAAATAGCTTAAGCCTTTTGAGCTTAAGCTATCTACAACATCATACTATGAATTAAACTTTTTAGAAATAAACTAATTAGCTAAAATTTATTTTTAATTTTGTATAAGAGTAACAAGTTCTATTAAAATCAAGTCGGCATTTTGCGAAAAGTCAACATAATCTTAAAAAGGTCACCATCCAGATAGATCTCAAATGTTCCACCCTGAAGCAAGGTCAGATCTTTTGCGATAGAAAGCCCCAGACCACTTCCCTCAGTACTTCTTGCTACATCACCGCGTATAAAACGTTCGGTCAGATCATTCGCATCAAAATTCAATGGCTGTCTGGATATGTTTTTAACCGAAAAAGTAACATATTGCTCACCATTTTTTGTCTCATCAGAAATATCAATATAGACCCTTGTATTTTCCATGGCATACTTTTCAACGTTTTTAAATAAATTTTCGATTACGCGCCATATGTGACGACTGTCTGCTTCAATGACGACAGGCTGATCCGGTACATTTAATACAATACTAAGATTTTTCTTTTCAAAATTCTCTGAAAATTCACCTAATGTCTGATTTAATAATTCTATGAAGTTCAGTCTGGTAATCTGTAGTGTTACATTACCAGAAGAAATCTTTGATGCCTCAACAAGATCTTCCGTAAGCTGTTTTAATCTTTGAGATTTCGACTCCAGTATCTCAATATATTTTTTTACATTCTCATCTTCTATATTTTCACGTTTGAGTAAATTAACATAATTAATGATCGATGTGAGTGGTGTTTTAATATCATGAGAAACATTGGTGATCAGATCAGCTTTTAATCTCTCGTCTTTCATGCTTGTCTCGACTGCGTGCCTGATTGCATCACCCATTGTGTTCACTGCATTTGCTAAAAATAAAACATCCCCATGCATCGCTTTTGTATCGATCTGGCAGGACATATCGCCTTCTTTAATCTGTTCAACACCACTGACTATTTTTTGTTTTGCTTTGTTTTCCGAATACAGATATATTCCGATCAATAAATCAAATATAAATATGATCAGAATACCTGTCCATCCCGAAAGCACAAACACCAGATTCATGAACAGAAACAACAAATATGGTATCCATGTTCTGGCAATAGTAGAGCCATTATCGCACATCCTGAAAAAGATTTTTTGCACCTGTCTGAATATAAATCGGATAAATCTTACGAGCCGGATCAGAATCTTCCTGATCAGACTGTTCTTCCATAAAGTTTTTGCTTTGATTCTGCGAACAAGACTGAGATAAAAATACATAAAAGCTATATGAAAAGATAAAATCCCCAGTACTGCTCCAATGATAAATATAAATTTATTGCTTTCTACTTCATATAACCAATTCATTGAAAGTGCTGCCACAATTCCTGTTGCGGAACAGATCAAAACAGCAACAAATACTGAACATTCTGTGTTACAAAGGTCAAATCCGGATAGCTGTATCATAGAATTACGACCAGATTTTCCAGACAGAGAAGTAATAATTACAAAGCAAAGCAGATAAAGGACCACGCTGATCAATACTAATATAATAAATGGCTCAATATAAGGCATGACCGTATTATAATTATGATACCCATTGGAAAATCCGTCTCCATTGGGGTATGATGTATCAATTCCGATCATGATCTTATAATTATCAGTAAATGCATACTCGTACTCATTAAGATATCCGGTAAACTCTTCTTCACCGATCAGTGTATCTGTATCAAATGAAAGATTGTGCGCATCATAATAAATATGTTTCCCAAGATTACGGATATAACGCTCTGCTTCCATTTCGTTTTTCATGCCCGGAATATTGCTATAAATGCTGGTATTTTTATCCTGGTCGCCTGTTATGATGTAGTATCGCAGATTCGTCTTATCTACTTTATATATATTTTGAAACTGTCTGTATTGATAATAATTATAAGAAAGTGATTCAATGCTATTTTTCAGATATCCGCAAAGTTCTTCATAACTTGTTTCCTCAGATACAAAATCCATAATGGACTCTGCGTCAACAGGCTGATATCTTTCAATCAGTTTTGAAGGATACAGGTTCCCCTGCTCCTGCGGAAATAATGTTTTAGCTGCCTGTGATTCTTCATATTCGATCCCATACTGCCCCCACCGGATCAAATCTTCCAGATAATAACTAAGACTGCCAGAACTGCTTCCATATTCATAGCGTTTCGCGAACTTCTCAATGTCAATGACCTTTTTTCCGTCAAAAACGCCTTCTGTTTCCATTTGTTCCCTGATCACAGCATATCTGACTACTTCATCCACACTGTCAGAAAGCAAATAATAGAACACATCTGTATCTTCAAACTGTCCGCTTGAGTCAAACAGATCTATCCCATATTGATAGGTTCCATAGATACCAGAAACCGGCACCGATGAAAAAAGAAACATAACTGAAATACAGACCGCGATAGCACAGATACTAATATTCTGAAATACAAGAAAACAAAATTTACTCTTTTTGGTATAGATAAAATTTGTCATGGAAACCCCTTATTGTTTCTCTATTTTATATCCTACGCCCCATACTACTTTTAAATATCTTGGTTCTTTTGGATTGATCTCAATTTTTTCTCTGATATGCCTGATGTGAACCGCAACAGTGTTATCAGCTCCAATTGCCTCTTCATTCCAGATATTCTCATAAATCTGATCGATTGAATAGACCCTGCCCTGATTTTTTACAAGCAGCAATAAAATATTATATTCTATCGGTGTAAGCCTGACTGGTTCATCGTCGACCATGACCTCTTTTGTCTCATCGTTCATCACAAGACCTCCAACCGAATAAATATGCTGGTTGTCTTCCTGTAGATTTCCAAGCTTGGTATATCTTCGCAAATGAGATTTCACTCTGGCTACGAGTTCCAATGGATTAAATGGTTTGGATACATAATCATCTGCGCCAATATTCAGACCCAGTATTTTATCAGCATCCTCTGTTTTTGCAGACAGGATGATAATAGGAATACTGCTTATCTCTCTGATCTTTAAAGTTGCATGAATCCCATCTAACCGTGGCATCATGACATCAATAATCAGAAGGTGTACTTCATTGTTCTTTAAAAGCCTGATTGCCTCTTCCCCATCATATGCCTTAATGATATGGTATCCTTCCTGTTCAAGATATATCGCAATCGCATCAACGATTTCTTTATCGTCATCACACACTAGTATATTTATCATCTTCATCCTCCTATCCTCCTTTTAAGATAACATCAGAATTTTAAGTTACAGAAAGAAATCAATTAATTTTTTATTAAGAAAATGAACTATAAAAGTCCAAGAAATGCCCCGAGATTCCCTCTTTTTCCATCAGTCGCGCGATGAGAAAATAAATAGTCAGGATTGCAGCATGTGCAAAGATCTGTTGTGCTGATATTTTCTTCTAAAATCCCACTATCCAGTAAAATTTTTCTGTTCGCTTCCCAAAGGTTCAACTGGTAATTTCCTGCATCATTTTTACGAAGTATTTCCTGAAAATCATATGGGAATAATTTTTTGAATTCCATTGCCACTTCTGACCCGACTTCATAGCAGGTCTCGCAGATCGATGGACCGATTCCTGCAATCAGGTTCTTTGGATCTGTACCAAAATGGCTCTGCATTGCTTCAACTGTTTTCTTTCCGATCTGTTTTACAGTCCCTCTCCATCCAGAATGGGTCAGTCCTATTGCTTTATTGACCGGATCCAGAAAATATAATGGTACGCAGTCAGCATAAAATGTAGTCAGCACAATGCCAGGTTCATTTGTAATCATACCATCTGTATCAAAAAAATCCTTTTGTCTGGTAATTCCATTTCCGGAATCATCTTTTGTAACAAGTCTGATGTGATCCAGATGTGTCTGATCCGAAAAAACAAAATCATTCAGAGTGCACTCCAGAATATTTGCAATACACTCAAAATTTTTTATAACATTCTCATGCTGGTCTCCTCTGTTGAGCCCAAGGTTCATGCTTGCATAGATCCCTTCACTCACACCACCGGCTCTGGTCGAAAATAAATGTCTGACCAACCCACTTTTTGTAAAAGAAGGAAATGTGAGATACTCTGCACGATTTTTTTTATTGATTTCAAACACATGAGACTCAATTTCTCTTGTATTCATGTCTTACTCCTTTGCTACTGATGATAAAATGCATTTTGATACCATTCAATATGCTCTTTTAGAATTGCAATAATATCATAGCGAACAGGCATCTGATCCGATATACGGTGTAGATACCTGTAATAATCTGCTACAATACATATTTTCTTTTGTTTTGCCCTTGTAACTGCTTCAACAGGATTTCCTGCAGATTCTGTTCTTCGGTATTTCACTTCCGTAAAGACTAGATAACCCTCATGGTATCCGATAATGTCAATTTCACCCTGCCTGTTACGAAAATTGGTCTCAACGATCTTCATGCCTTTCTCTGTCAGATAGGCGACTGCTAATTCTTCATACTGTTTGCCAACTGCTCGCTGATTCATAGTCATCCTTTTTTCTTTGGTGTTTCCTGATTCATCTTTGCTTTGATCTTATCCATACTGTCAACAAATACAAGGATTTCTGCAACAACTTCATATAATTCAGGCGGAATCATATCTCCGATCTCAAGTCTCGATAATGTATTAGCGAGCTTATCATCTTTATGGATCGGTATATTTGACTCTTTTGCCTTTTCAATGATCCGTTCGGCAAGTTCCCCTCTTCCGGATGCAATTACAGTCGGCGCTTCATTAACTGGATCATATTCAAGTGCTACCGCCTGCTTTGGTTTTTTTATTTTTCCTGTTTTATCCATTTCTTTCACCCGTTCAGCCGCTCTATGCTCTTACATCAAAAGAGAACTCTGATAAAAGAGAGACTCCTTTTTCTTGTGCAATCATCTCTTCAATGAGGTTGACCTCTTTGTCCGCTATACTTAAATCAGCATGCATCTGGTACCCTCTTTTTTTCAAATGTTCATCAAGAATAGAAAGATGATCCTCAATTAATTTCAGGCATGCCTCATCTTCAAGCTTAAAATTTGTGCTGACTTTTTCACCTTTCAGTGTGACATATACATCTACTTTTCCAAGATGTTCCATGTCTAAATGTAAAAAGGCACTAATAGAATCATCATGTCCGGATAAATTCTTTTTTTTCGAATACACATATAACTCACCATGTGCCGTCTCATTTGCTAATTTAATCGGCAGCTGGACATATTGAAAGATCTGGTTTAAATGATTCATAAATTCAATATTCTGTGTGAGTGAATTTACCTGTTTTAATAAAGGGGAATATTTTTCATCCATGGCGGCCAGCATTTGTGAGATCTTAACTGTCTGCGCATGCATTGTTTCGTAGAGATTACTGATCTTGCCTTCCTGTGCAATCTGATCAGGTTTTATGAGCCATTGTGATAAAAGTGCTTCCTTTAGTATATTCTGGAATTCACTGCTTTTTACGAACTCTTTCCACTCCTCATGTACTAAAAGCGTATTGTCCGCTAAAATTTCCTGCGTAAGCCTGAATAACTGATAAGGGTTCAGTTCTTTGGAATCTAAAAGCGCAGGTAGTGATTCTGGTGATATTTTTCCTGAAATGATTTGCTTAATTGTATCTTCCCGGTCATATGTCTTAGTTAAATCCTGTTGCATATCATATGATTTTGATGTTTGCTGTATCAATTGATCCTTGCTATTTGTATCAAATGCTTTAAGCAGATCCTGATCCAAAATCAAATTAGGATTTTGCTTGTCTGTTGCAATATTACTAAATAAATCTGTTTTTTCCATCATTTCAGACATTCTTACTTCTGGTATTCTTACTCCTGGTATTCTTACTTCCGGTCCGGCTAAAGCATTTTGTAATTTCTGATCCGTAAGCAGATCCACATCAGCATTTTGTGTAAACACAACCGACAACTTCTGAAAAAGATCTTCTGGTGATGTTGTCTGTGTTTGAATTTCATTACTAAAAATCTTAGAAAAATCTTCAGCAATATCCATAACGTTACGCAGAACACTATGTTCAAGATTTTTATACTGCTCGAACTGACCTATTGAATCAGATGTAACAGGGAGATTCAGCTTTGTCATCTGTACTAAATCTGCAGGCTCTGCATTCGGAAAATGCAACATGATCTTATGCATGTTCTGTAATGTGTTTTTATCGACCGGCATTCCCTGTCTCATCAACTCTTTTACTAACTCTGCCGTCCTATCATTCTGCGGTATTCCTGCCGCTTCAATCGCTTTATTTACATTCGGATATTGTTCAAGATTTTCAAAAAGAGGGCGCAGTATCAATTGCGAACCAAGATTCTGCTTCACTTCGAATGATAACATCTTACCAGGGGTAAGACTTAGATCCGATTCAAGTCTTGCAGTCAGATATCCGCCCTTATCTAGAAGGATCTCAACTTCATTGCCTTTGATTGTCACTATTTCGCCTGAAATAGTCTGTCCTGCAATCAGCTGTCTAATTTCTGTAAGGCTCTGATTGCTCAGTCCACTACCTGGCTTTACAGTAGCAGCATTCACATCTTTTGTTTGTACCTGATCCGGACTCATTTTTTGTCCGCTGAATCTGAAATAAGATGACAGATTGGATGACATAATGTTCCTCTTCTCTAAAAACCTATATAAAATTTCCGATAAATGTTTTTCTATGAATGGGTGATGGTCCATATTTCTTCAGTGCTTCAATATGAGCCGCTGAGCCATATCCTTTGTTCGATGCAAACGCATACTCTGGAAATATCTTGTCATATTCTTCCATCATACGATCTCTGGTCACCTTTGCAATGATACTTGCTGCCGCAATGGAAACACTTTTTGCATCTCCTTTTATGATTGGCAATTGCGAGATGGAAATTTCTGGAATTGTTACTGCATCATTTAATAGTATATCGGGTCTTACTGATAAATTCTGAATAGCCTGTCTCATTGCGCAATAAGTAGCCTGAAGAATATTTACACGATCAATCTCTTCAGGGCTTACATAACCCAGACCATAGGATATCGATCTGCTTATAATTTCCTCATATAATTCTTCCCGTTTCGAGGCACTTAGTTTCTTTGAGTCATTCAGATAAAGAATGGTATCTTCTTTATTTAAGATGACTGCTCCTGCCACGACTGGTCCTGCGAGAGGTCCTCTTCCCACTTCATCAATTCCACAGATCAGAAAATGGGATGGATAGCTCTCCTCATATCTACTCATTTCTTTCGTTCTGTGCCATTCTTTTTCCAGTGCATCGATCTTTTTTTCTGCCTTTTTAACAAGGTCTGCCACACCGCTTCTTACATCAGATTTATACTTATGAATTAATTCAGGCAGCATGCTGTCACCTGCCGCCTGAAACTGATCTTTTATTATTTTAATACTTTCTTCCATAGGGCACCTGCCTTATTATTGGTGTTTTAAGATTCCAAATTTCTGAAAAGGCCAGATCCTGATAAACGCCCTTCCTATGATCTTGTTTCGATGAATGTTTCCAACACTTGGATCTCTGCTGTCAGAACTGTTGTTTCGGTTGTCTCCCATCACAAAATACTCATCTTCAGCCAATGTGATTGCCTCAAACGCTCTTCCTGGTTCCTGAATCACTTCTTTGCCATAAGATTCCTCTAAAACTTTATCGTTAATATAGATCTGTCCAGCTTCATCAATTCTGACCGTCTCACCTGGCAGTCCAATTACTCTTTTAATATAATAAGTTTCATCTGCATACTCATAAGGGAATACAATAATATCAAATCTTTTGGGGTCTCTGAATCGATATGAGATCTTATCAACGATCAGGTTGTCATCATTACTCAGTGTTGTTTCCATGCTGCTTCCGATTACCTGCGTTCTCTGTCCAACATAAGTGATCACAAGATATGTAAGACATAATACAACCAAAAGATACAGGCTTGTACTTAATATTTCCTTTACTACATTTTTCATGCCAGTTCCCATCCATATCATTTTATTTATGCAAAGATCTGTTGTTTATTTTGGAAATTCAAGAGTGATGCGACCAACTTTACCACTTCTGAATTCATCGATCAGAATACCGGCTGCTTTTTCAAGATCCGGTTCTTCTCCCTTTTTAAAGCATTTTCTGCTCATTGCAATCTGTGTCAGGATTGCTAGTGATGTCTGGTTTAACAACTCTTCTGACAGTTGAAATCTGTTCAAAAGCTGTGTAGGATACCGTTTTCTTAAAAATTCGATCAAATCGATTGCCATTTCATCCATGATCAGAATGTTATCATTCATGGAACCAATAAATGCCAACTTCATTCCAACATCCTGGTCTTCAAATTTAGGCCATAAAATTCCGGGGGTATCCAACAGTTCTAACGATTTATTTAATCGTATCCATTGTTTTCCCTTCGTCACGCCAGGCTTATTCCCTGTTTTTGTACATGCTTTGCCAGCAAAAGAATTAATAAAGGTCGATTTACCAACATTTGGGATCCCTGCAACCATTGCTCTTACCGGTCTGTTGATGATACCTCTTTTTTTATCTCTTTCGATCTTCTCTTTGCAGGCTTCATTTACAATTCCCTGGATGGATTTGATTCCCTGACCACTTTTGGAATTGATCTCAAGAACAAAAGCTCCCTGGTTTTCAAAAAATGCTTTCCATTCCTTATTGGCAGAAGGATCTGCCAGATCGGATTTGTTCAACAATATAAGTCTTGATTTATTCACTCCAAGTTTGTCAATGTCCGGATTTCGGCTGCTGACAGGTATTCTTGCATCTACCAGTTCAATGATCAGATCAACAAGTTTTATATTTTCTTCCATCATTCGCTTTGCTTTGGTCATATGACCCGGATACCACTGATAATTCATATACTCTCCACTATTCTATCAGTCCAAGACCGCTGTTTCTTGATGCCATCTTGAACCATACTTTTCCTATAATTGATTTTCTGGTTACAATCCCGATACTCCCGGATCTGCTGTCTTCACTATTATTAATATTATCTCCAAGAACAAAGTACTCATCTTTATTTAAACGAATTTCATTTTGAGCAATACCGGCGTCAGCAATTTTATCATACTCCTGAAGCAGACACTCTTCGTCATTAATATAGACTTTTCCATCCATAATGATCACATGATCTCCCGGCACTGCCACGATTCTTTTTACGTAATAATGAGAATTCTGATTTTCGTTCGGAAGAAATACGACCACGTCTCCTGCCTTAGGTTCACTGAGCTGATAAAAAAATCGGTTAATCAGTATCTGTTGCCCATTATAAAGACCAGGTTCCATGGAAACACCGATCACACTTGTCTTGAGTCCGAATGCAAATACAAAAACTGCACCAAGCAGTACAGATACAAGTATACTAAATACCCATCCTGCAATTTCTTTTAGCAGCGTATAATTAATGACTCTTCTTTTTCTATAAAAATGCAGTCCTTTTTGTCTTCGTCCCATATTGCCGTGCCTCATGCTTGTATTGTTTTATTAATTATATAAAGAAAAGGGACAACATACAATATGTATTTGTCCCTGACCCTGTCATATCTTTATTTAAACAATTATTTAACGCGTTCTTTAACTTTCGCTTTTTTACCAACTCTGTTTCTTAAGTAGTTGAGTTTTGCTCTTCTTACTTTACCCATTCTTACAACTTCAACTTTTTCTACGTTAGGTGAGTGTAAAGGCCAGGTTCTTTCTACACCGATACCGTTAGAAGTTTTTCTTACAGTAAAGGTTGCTCTATTGCTTCCGCCCTGAATTTTTAATACTGTTCCTTCAAAGATCTGAATTCTTTCACGAGTACCTTCTTTGATTTTGGCATATACTTTAACAGTATCTCCAACTTTAAATTGTGGTACATTTTCTTTGATCTGTTCTGCTTCAATTGCTTTTAAAATTTCGCTCATTTTTTTCTCCTTATATTTAATGGACGTTCTTAATTTCACTTGAATCAGAGGACCGTCTATTCTCGCAACATTATTAATTTATCACAAGTACTACATAATTGCAAGTTTTTTTCTTGCTGATTCATGATTTTTTGAAGGTACTTGTTTTTATTCCTGATTCGAATAAATATTATTTTTGCTTCTGATCCAAATATTTCTCATAAAGATCCGGACGTTTTTCTTTTGTCCTCTTCAGTGACTGTTCCAGTCTCCATTTTGTTATATTGGCATGATGTCCGGAAAGAAGCACTTCCGGTACGTGTTTTCCTTCCCATACTTCCGGTCTGGAATACTGCGGATATTCAAGCAGATTATTATGAAGGGATTCATAGGATGCAGAATCCTCATTATTCAGTACTCCCGGAACAAGCCTTGAAATCGCGTCGATCATTACCATGGCAGGCAGTTCTCCACCTGTTAGTACATAATCTCCAATTGAATATTCGTCCGTTACAATTTCTTCAAGTACTCTTTCGTCAATTCCTTCATAATGACCGCACAAAAAAACAAGTGCCTCCTCTTGTGCCAGTGATCTTGCAGCATCCTGATGAAAAAGTTTCCCTTGAGGTGTCAGATAGATAACGCGAGTTTTTTTGTTGCCTATTGATGCTTTCACTGCCTGAAATGCATCATACACAGGCTGCGCCTGCATCAGCATCCCAGCACCACCTCCATAAGGATAATCATCAACTTTCTTATGTTTGCTGTTTGTATAATCCCTGATATTCCATGCTGCGATCTGAATCGCATTATTTTCCACTGCTCTTCCAATAATACTTGTATTCAATCCCTGCAGCACCATCTCAGGAAACAATGTCATGATATGAAATTCCACGTTTTCACCTAATCCAATAATCCGTCCAGTAATTTTACCGTCATTTTATGGCTTTCTATTTCAACTGAAAGAATGCATTGTTTGATTGCTGGAATCAGCACCTCTCTATGATCTTCCATTTCAACTACATAAACGTCATTTGCTCCTGTCAGCATGACCTCTTTTAAGACACCAAGTATACTTCCATCTTCATTTAAGACCTGCATTCCAATCAGGTCTGCAATAAAATACTCATCTTTTTTTAACTTTATTGCATTTTCTCTGGTAACAAAAAGACTCTTCCCTTTATATTCCTGGATGTCATTTATATTATCAAACCCTTTAAATTTAAGAATCGCAAACTGTTTAAAAAATTTAACGCCTTCAATTTCAAGTGTTTTCTTTTCTTTCCCCGTATCTAATATGATCTCTTTCAATTTTTTAAATCGATTGGTATCGTCAGTTGTAGGATATACTTTTACTTCGCCCTTGATTCCATGTGTTGATGAAATAATTCCCACTTGTAGTAAATCTTCCATTTTACTCCTTTTGTATCTATATCTGTAATCAGTATGATACCGATAAAATAGGGACAGCCCAAAATGAGCGCCCCTACAAATCAGTTGATTTCAACTTCAACTTTCTTATTGTCTTTGGATGATGCTGCCTTAACAACAGAGCGAATCGCTTTTGCAATTCTTCCTTGTTTTCCAATAACTTTACCCATATCGGAAGGAGCAACGTGAAGTTCAACTGTTACCGTTTTCCCTTCGGTCTTCTCGGTAACAACCACTTCATCCGGATTATCGACAAGTGCTTTTGCTAATACTTCAACCAGATCTTTCATAATCCACCTCCGAAAAAAGTTGTGTCAAATTATTATTTTTCAATACCAGCTGCTTTGAAAATCTTTGCAACAACTTCTGTAGGCTGTGCTCCGTTTACTAACCATTCTTTTGCAAGTTCAGCATCTACTTTAAATTCACTTGGATCTGTGTTTGGATTGTAAGTTCCTATTTCAGCGATACATTTTCCATCTCTTGGAGATCTGGAATCTGCAACTACGATTCTATAGAAAGGAGCTTTTTTCTGACCCATTCTTCTTAATCTGATTTTTACTGCCATGTTTTTTCACCTCCGGTTTTATTATAATTAATTTATTAAAAAGGAAAGTTGAGTCTTCCTGGGAAGCCGCCTCTGCCTTTTTTACCAATTCCACCCATCATACCTGGGAGTTGCTTCATCATCTTTTGTGATTGTTCGAACTGTTTAATAAAACGGTTCACTACACTGATGTCCACACCTGCACCTTTGGCAATTCTATGTTTTCTGCCTGGGTTCAACAATTTGGGATTTTGTCTTTCAGCAGGAGTCATGGATAATACAATCGCTTCCATTCTCTTGAGCTGATTTTCATCTACCATGGATTCAATATCTCCCATCTTTGAACCCATACCCGGCATCATACCGAGAATCGAGGCGAGCCCGCCCATTTTCTTCATCTGATTCATAGACTCAAGATAGTCTTCAAAATCAAATTTTCCTTTTTTAAGCTTGGCTGCCATTTGTTTTTCTTTGTCGACATCTACATCTGCCTGAACTTTTTCAATCAGACTTAAGACGTCTCCCATCCCAAGAATTCTTCCCGCCATTCTGTCAGGATAGAACTGTTCAAGATCAGAGAGCTTTTCACCCATACCAATATATATGATCGGCTTCCCTGTTACTGCCTTTACCGAAAGTGCTGCACCACCTCTGGAATCACCATCCATTTTAGTAAGTACAACGCCATCCAGTCCAATTTTCTCATTGAATTCTTTGGCTATGTTTACTGCATCCTGACCTGTCATTGCGTCCACAACAAGCAGTGTCTGATGAACAGTTACATGTTCTTTAATATTTTGTAATTCCTGCATCATGTCTTCATCAATGTGCAGACGTCCTGCAGTATCCAGAATGACAATGTTATGTCCATTCTTTTCAGCATATGCAACTGCTTCTTTTGCAATTGTGACTGGTTCTTTTGAATCCGGAAGAGCGAATACTTCTACATCCTGCTTCTCCCCATTGATCTGCAGCTGCTTGATTGCTGCCGGTCTGTACACGTCACATGCGACCAAAAGACTTTTCTTGCCTTTTAATTTAAGTTTTCCGGCAATTTTTGCTGTCGTTGTTGTTTTACCTGCACCCTGGAGTCCACACATCATAATGACTGTGATTGATTTTCCGGGTTGAAAAGCGATCTCTGTTGTTTCAGATCCCATTAGCGCAGTCAATTCTTCATTAACTATTTTAACGACCATCTGTCCAGGATTCAGACCATTCATGACATCTTGACCGATTGCACGTTCTTCCACTGTTTTAACGAACTGTTTTACTACTTTAAAGTTAACATCCGCTTCCAATAGTGCCATTTTTACTTCTTTGAGTGCTGCCTTGACGTCTTCTTCTGTCAGCCTTCCCTTGCTTCTTAAGTTTTTAAATACACTTTGTAGTTTATCTGTTAAGCTCTCAAATGCCATATATTATAATTCCTCTAAAATCGCATCAGCAATTTTGGCTATTTTATCTGTATCACTGTTCTGCTGCTTCATTGTTAAGGCCAGTTTTTTAATTTCAATGATTCTTTCTCTTGTCATGCTGAATTTTTCAACAAGCTTCAGTTTCTCTTCATATCCAGCCATGATCTTGTCGCATCGTTTCAGCAAATCATGAACTCCCTGTCTGCTGATTCCCAGTTCATCTGCGATTTCACTTAAAGACAAGTCGTTATAAACAGCATTTTCATATACTTTCCTCTGGTGCTCTGTCAGAAGCTCTCCATAAAAATCATAAAGTAAATTCTGTTCTATTATTTTTTCCATCTGCGCGACCTGTTGGTTGTTCTATTTATTCACTACCTGAGTAATCTTATCTTATAATTCAATTAGTGTCAAGTGTTTTTTCTTGACACTAATGCTTAAATGACAAATACATGTTCATGTTACATATTTCCTATAGTTTTTCACTAAAATAACTTTTATGCCCTTCTCCGAACACTTCACTTGCACTTGTTACGATCATAAAAGAATCTGGATCCATTTCTTTCACCACTTCTTCCGCCTTAGGAGCTACTTGTTTTTTCATGGCACACATTATGATTTTTTTGTTTTGATTGCTATAAGCTCCTGATCCTTTCAAAAAAGTTGCGCCTACATCAAGTTCCTGCATCAGGCGTCCTGCGATCAGATCAGCTTTATCACTGATAATATATATCAATTTTGCTTCATCTCTACCATATAATACAATATCCATCACAATGGAACACACAATGACTGCAATGCCCGCATAAAGCGCAGTATCTATTTTCCCAAATGCAATACCTGATGCTGTCACAATAATCGCATCCGTAAGGAGAAAAATCACTCCAGTTCTTAAATGGCGATATTTCAGTCTTAGGAACTTAACAATGATATCTGTTCCTCCTGTTGTAGCTCCTACTCTGAAAATCAGCCCTACACCGATCGCAATCAGACTGCCTCCCGCGGTCGCCGCAAGTAACGGATCCTGTGTTGCAGGTCCAAATCCTGCCATAGCATTTGTTGCAAGAGATATAATCACAATAGAATAAATCGTAGATACAATAAATTTCCATCCGAATTTCCACATCCCAAGTATCATGACAGGGATATTAAAAATCAAGAACCATGTTCCTGTTGAAATCGAGGTGAATCTGCTGATGATGATCGCAATTCCTGAAAATCCACCGGGTGCAAGATTATTGGGATCCAGAAATAATGCCAGACCCGTCGCATAAATCAAGGATGCCAGTGTAATAATGATATAATCCCATATCCTTCTGGATACTGTTTTTTCTCTTGCCATAATTCCTCCTGTGAGTCGTTCTTCATAAATTATTTTTTACTTTTTTATGATCGAAATCAAAAAAGCAGACTATATGTAAAGGTACACATATAATCTGCTCTTATCACGCTTTGAATGAATCAGATATTCGTTCTGACTACTTTAGGCTTATACCCCTGTAAATTCAGGGCTTCGATAATCTGCGCTTTATGTTCAGAGCCATATGCTTCCATCGTAATACGAAGTTCCACAGCTGCGTTTCTATTAATAGAAACGAACTGATTATGCTCTAATTTAATAACATTTCCATTTACTTTTGCGATGACATCAGCGACCCGGCTCAACTCACCCGGTTTATCCGGAAGGAGTACCGATACTGTAAAGATTCTATCCCGAAAGATCAGTCCCTGTTGAACGACTGATGACATCGTAATGACATCCATATTTCCACCACTCAAGATTGAAACTACTTTTTTATTTTTAACATCCAGATGCTTTAGTGCTGCCACTGTTAAAAGACCTGAATTCTCTACGATCATTTTATGGTTTTCTACCATATCCAGAAAAGAAACTACAAGTTCTTCATCTGCTACAGTAATGATTTCATCAACATGATCTCTTACATAAGGAAAAATCAAACTTCCCGGTGTTTTCACCGCTGTACCATCTGCAATCGTATTCACACTGTTCAAAGTTGTAACTTTGCCATTCCTTACCGACTCCTGCATGCAGTTAGCACCTGCAGGCTCTACTCCAATTACTTTCACATTGGGATTGAGCATTTTGGTCAGTACCGAAACTCCGGTAACAAGACCGCCTCCTCCAATTGGTACAAGGATATAATCAACAAGCGGAAGTTCTTTATAGATTTCCATCGCAATCGTTCCCTGACCGGTAGCAACAGCCAGGTCATCAAACGGATGAATAAATGTCAGTCCTTCTTCCTTTGCGATTTCATAAGCCTTTGCACATGCTTCGTCATACACATCTCCATGTAAAATAACCTGAGCTCCATAGCCTTTTGTTCTATTCACTTTCATGAGTGGTGTTGTTGTTGGCATGACGATGACTGCCTTGGCTCCATAGCACTTTGCTGCATAAGCCACACCTTGCGCATGATTACCAGCCGATGCTGTGATGAGCCCTTTTGCACGTTCCTCTTCTGAAAGGGTACTGATTTTATAATAAGCTCCACGTAGCTTATACGCTCCTGTGAACTGCATATTTTCCGGCTTGAAATATACTTTATTCCCGGTAATGGAACTGAAATAATCACTGTAGACCAATTCCGTATTGGATGTAACCTTTTTAACGATTTCAGATGCTTCTTCAAACTTTTCTAATGTAAGCATAGACGCTCTTTCCCTTCAGTCGTATATTTTTAAGTACATAACCTTAAGAACATTCTTTATCTTATTCTTTTTCCTGGCTTCTGTCAAATAATGCATCCACAAAATCATCAGGATCAAACTTCTGCAGATCGTTGATTTTTTCTCCAACTCCAATGTATTTTACAGGAACCTGTAATTCTGACTGAATCGCAACAGCAATTCCACCTTTTGCAGTTCCATCCATTTTAGTTAATACAATACCTGTAATATTTGTGGCATCTTTGAACTCTCTTGCCTGCATAAGTGCATTTTGTCCTGTTGCACCATCCAGAACGACCAGGCTCTCTTTATATGCATCCGGGAATTCACGTTCAATGATTCTGTCGATCTTCTTGAGTTCTTCCATCAAATTCTTTTTATTATGAAGACGGCCTGCAGTATCGCATAATAATACATCTGTTTTTCTTGCTTTTGCCGCATTGACAGCATCGAATATGACAGATGCAGGATCTGAACCTTCTTTTCCTGTAATAATATCTACACCTGCACGGTCTGCCCATTCTTCTAATTGTTCGCTTGCCGCAGCACGGAATGTATCTGCAGCTGCGATCAATACTTTTTTGCCCTGCGCCTTATAAATTGAAGCAAGTTTCCCAATTGTAGTCGTCTTACCAACACCATTCACACCTACGATCAGAATGACGGATGTTTTATTTTCAAATGCATATGCATCCTGGTCTACTTTCATTTGCTCTTTGATCGTATTTATTAATATACTTCGGCAGTCAGCCGGTTCTTTGATATGGCGTTGTTTTACTTCTTTTTTTAATTCAGTTATGATCTGGTCTGTAGCTTTGATTCCGATATCACCCATTACAAGAATTTCTTCTAATTCTTCATAAAAATCATCATCAATTGTTTTAAAACCACTGAACACAGAATCAATGCTGTTAACAATATTATTTCGCGTTTTTGTCAGACCATTCTTCAGACGTTCAAAAAAGCCTATCTTCTCTTCAGACATATCCCTTTATTCCTCCAGCTCTTTATCGATCAGATTCACACTAACTAGTGCTGATACTCCCTTTTCCTGCATTGTAATTCCATACAGACGGTCCGCTGATTCCATGGTTCCCCTTCTGTGTGTGATTACAATGAACTGTGTATTTTTAGATAATTTGTGAAGATACTTCGCGTATCTGCCTACATTTGATTCGTCAAGTGCCGCTTCGATCTCATCCAGCAGACAAAATGGTGAAGGTTTCAGGTTCTGAATCGCAAATAAAAGTGCAATTGCTGTCAGTGCCTTTTCACCACCGGACAGCTGCATCATATTTTGAAGTTTTTTTCCGGGTGGCTGTGCGATAATTCTGATCCCAGCTTCCAGAATGTCTTCATCTTCCATTAATTCAAGTGTCCCTTTTCCACCGCCAAACAGTTCCTTGAATACTTTGTCGAATTCTCGAACGATCTGTCCGAACTTCTCCTGAAATTGTTTTCTCATTGCTGCATCGAGTTCTTCAATGATCTTGATCAGTGTCTGTTCCGCAGAAACCAGATCATCATGCTGTGTTTTTAAGAATTGATGCCGTTCCGTCAAATTCTTGAAATCTTCAATTGCATTGACATTAACATCTCCGAGCTTCTTAATTTGATCCTTTAAAGCACTGATCTCTTTTTTCATCACAGACAGCTCAGGCATTTCATCACGTTTCATACCAACAGCCTCGCTCAATGTGATCTCATATTCATCCCACATATAATTGATCTGAGCTTCCATACTTTCTTCAAGTTTGTCATGCTGTGTATTTAATCTGTATACCTCTTTATCAAGTGCGTTCATTCGCTCTGCGATTGCTTCCCTGTCAGTAAAGAAAGTCTTCTGTCTTCCACTCAATGTCTCTTTTCTTGCAACACAATCACTTAAATGCTTTTGTGCACCATCCTGATAGGTATAGGATTCCTTGATCGTCTGTTCGATCATGATGATGTTTTCTTCTTTATGACCTATTTCTTCTGTCAGTTCTTTCTGTTTTTGCAATATTTCATCAAGTTCAGAAGTCAGACGAAGAATTTCTCCCTGAATTCTGTTAAGGTTCTGCTGATGAAATTCCTGTTTTTGCAATTTCTTTTCAACCTCAACATCGAGTTCGCCCGTCTTTGTGGTCTGCTCTGTTTCTTTAGAACGTTCTACTTCAAGCTTTTCCTGTAATCCCGAAATAATGGTCTCTGTTTCCTTTTCCAAAATCTGGGACGCTTCCAATTCTATCATGATAGAATTCTTCTGATCAGTAATTTCAAGTATATTCTGGTCTATTTCTTCTTCTTCATTTTTTAGTGTTTCAAATCCAACAGCAGCTTCTTCTTTTTTCTCCTGTGCCTGGATCACATTTAATCTGGCAGTGTTTTGTTCAATAAACTTCTCCTGAATTTCTTTTTTTAATTCTTCAAGATCTTTTCTTAAAACACTACGCTCTTCTTTTGCAGATTCAATTTCCTGCATCAAAGCTTCGATTGCTGCAAGATGCGTCTTTACCTTCTTTTCAAGTTCATCCTGTTCTCTTTTTCTTCCAAGCAGATTGCTGTTATTCTTAAATGCACCACCACTGATCGCACCACCCGGTACGATCAACTCTCCTTCGAGTGTGACCATACGAATTCCATAATCATATTTTCTGGCGATCTTTAATGCATGATCTACCTGATCTACCACTACAATTCGCCCGAGCATTGCTTTTGCAACATTTGCAAACTTTGACTCTGTTGAGACCAATGAGTCAGCCAGCCCCAGCACCCCATCTTCATTTAAAACATCCGGTGTCTTAAACTCCTGTGGATTTTTTATACTTGTTAACGGTAAAAAAGTAGCTCGTCCGAATTTATTCTGCTTTAAAAATGAAATCATTTTTTTTGCAGTCTCTTCATCTTCTGTTACAATATTTTGAATGTTTCCGCCAAGTGCAGTTTCAATAGCAGTTTCATATTTTTTTTCTACTTTGATAATATCTGCAACTACACCTGCAATTTCAGGATTATGTTCCTTTTGTTCCATGACTTTACGAATGCTGTTGCCATACCCTTCGTAACGTTCAGAAAGATTTACAACTGATTCCAGCTTTGATTTATCCTGATGATAATCTACTTGTTTGTCTCGTAATTTTGTGTCCTTCTCTGTAAGTAGCGTATGGATCTCATCCAGACGCTTTTCCATTTCCTTCAGTTTTCCATTCAGATCTGTAATAGAAGCACTGACACGCTCGAACTCATCCCGAAGATGCTTCAGTAGCTCTACCTGCTGTGACTCGTCAGATTTTACGCGAAGAAGTTTTGCATTCAGCTCTGCCTTTCGAATTGTGATCTGCTCAAGCATTGTATCATACCGACCCATTTTGGATCTGATCATAGCTCTGTCGTTCAAGGCTGTTATAATTGCATTTTTCGCAACCTCAATTTCAGCATTAAATGTCTCAATTGATTTTTGGATTCTTAAAAGACTTTCTTTTGCTTCGTCTCTTCTATTTGCTGCTTTTTCAAGATCAGAATCTATTTCATTCTTTTCAAGAAGGATCGCCGCTTTTTCTTTTTCTTTATTTTCTATTTCAAGACTGACTGTATCTTTACGTGTCTTTAGATGACTTTCATTTCCACGCGAAGAATTGATCTGTTCTTTTAAAACATTAATTTCACCTTCGAGTTTTCCTCTCATCAGACCACTGTCATTGAGAGCCGCTCTTTCTTTTTCAATCGTTTCTTCAAGCTGGACCAGTTCATTTTGAATGTTTTCATATTCAATTTTGATCGATTCATATTTTGCTGTACTTTCTTCAAGATCAGATACTGCGATCTGCTGCTTTTCTTCAAGACCGATCATCTGATTTTTCATTTTTTCATTTTCAAGCAAAAATACATTAACATCCAGGTTTTTTAATTCTTCTTTTTTCTTCAGATACACTTTTGCTACTTCAGCTTGTTTTTCAAGTGGTCTGACCTGTTTTTCAATTTCAGAAAGGATATCACTGACCCTGACCAGATTGAGTTTTTCATCTTCAAGTTTCTTTTGTGCTGTCAGTTTTCTGCGTTTGAATTTTACAATTCCTGCCGCCTCATCAAAAAGCTCTCTTCGCTCTTCCGGTTTACCACTAAGAATTTTGTCGATCTGTCCCTGTCCAATAATAGAGTATCCTTCTTTTCCGATTCCCGTATCATAGAACAGTTCATTGACATCTTTGAGTCTGCATGGTGTACCATTGATCAGATATTCACTTTCTCCGGAACGGTAAATCCTTCTGGCAATCGTAACCTCATTGTATTCAATCGGAAGCTGATGATCTGCATTATCCAGCGTGATCGCTACATATGCATATCCGAGTGGTTTCCTGGTTTCTGTACCCGAGAAAATGACATCCTGCATAGACGCACCACGAAGCTGTTTGATTCTTTGTTCACCAAGAACCCATCTCACAGCGTCGGCTACATTACTTTTTCCACTTCCATTTGGCCCAACAATCGCAGTGATTCCATTATGGAACTGAAAATTGATCTTATTTGCAAATGACTTAAATCCATGTACTTCTATACTTTTTAAATACATAACACACCTGCTTATCGTTTAATATTTTTCAACATAACAAGAGCCTGGTAAGCTGCTTTTTGTTCAGCTGCTTTTTTTGTTCGCCCTTTACCGCTTCCGATCGTCTCTTCCCCAAGTCTCGCCTCAACACTGAATGTCTTATCATGATCAGGACCTTCTTCCGCAATTAAATGGTAATGCAGCACAGATTTATTGTCTTTTTGTATCATTTCCTGCAAGATCGTCTTGCTGTCATAAAAGAGTTTTTTATTTTCCAAGTCAGATAAAATAAAGCGAAAAACAAATGCCTTGGCATGTTCAAAACCTCCATCGAGATAAATAGCGCCAAGGACCGCTTCACATACATCTGCCAGAATCGAGTCACGTTCGCGACCTCCCGTAGACTCTTCTCCTTTACCAAGCAGAATGTAATCTCCCAGAGAAATTTCTCTTGCGCAAAAAGCAAGAGAAGGTTCGCAGACACAGGAAGATCTCATTTTTGTCAGTTCTCCTTCAGGAATATCCTGATTCTCCATAAACAAATATTCACTTGAGATCAGTTCCAGTACAGCATCGCCCAGGAACTCCAGTCTCTCATAATTCTTTAATTTTAAGATTTTCTGTTCATTTGAAAAGGAACTGTGAGTGACAGCCTGTTTAAGCAGTTCTTTGTCGCAGAACTGGTATTGTATCACTTGCTCAAGTTTTGTTAGATCATTGTCTTTCATAGTTGTCCTTTCACTGATATGCTAAGTCTCTGACATTGAAAAAGCCCTGGTTCAGGGCTTTGTTTCTTTTCGCTTAATTTGCAGCATGCTGAATCAATTCCAATGCCTGTGCAACAGTTGTTACCTTTTGTGCATCTTCTTCTTCAATTTTGATATCAAATTCCTGTTCAATCCCCATAATGATCTGATAGATATCAAGTGAATCTGCTCCAAGATCATCTACAAAGGTTGTTTCAAGTGTAATTTCTTTTGTATCCACGCTCAAAACCATAGCAATCATTTCTTTAAGTATTTCAAGTTCCATGCCGGTACTTTTCCTCCTATTGCTCTGCAGGCGTTATTTTTGTCTTGATTTTTTCACTGATTCCCTGTTCTTTGAATACAGCACATTGCAGGATAGAATTTTTAATTTCAACAGATTTTGAGCTCCCGTGTGTTTTTACGACCAGACCATTCAGCCCAAGAAGCGGAGCCCCGCCATATTGTTCCAGATCAAAATCCTTTAAGGTCTCCTTCAAAGCAGGTTTTACGAGCAATGCTCCTATTTTGCTTCGAAACGATGACATCATTCCTTTTTTGATTTTTGATATTAAAGTCTTTCCTACACCTTCATATAATTTCAAAATCACATTCCCGACAAAAGCTTCACAAACAATTACGTCTGCAACACCTGCCGGAATATCTCTTGCTTCAATACTTCCAATAAAATTAATATCCGGGCAATTTCTTAATAATGGAAATGTTTCTTTAACAAGTGCATTTCCTTTTTCTTCTTCTGCACCTATATTGACGATTGCAACTTTTGGATTCGCAATTCCTACAACATGTTCCATATAAACCGAACCGATTTTTGCAAATTGTACAAGATGGGAAGGTCTCGCATCAACATTGGCTCCGCAATCTACCAACAGTGAAACTCCTGTTTCAGTTGGGATGAGCGGTGCTAATGGTGGTCTTTCGACACCTTTCATTCTTCCGATCACGACCTGCCCGCCTACAAGTACCGCCCCTGTACTGCCGGCGGATACAAAACCATCACAGATACCTTCTTTGACCAGATTCAAACCTTTTACGATAGAAGAATCTTTTTTCTTTCGAATCGCCATGACCGGCGGTTCTGCCGTTTCTATTACTTCCTGTGCATCGACAAGTTCTATTTGTTCCTTATTATAGGAATAAGAAGAAAGAACAGGACTGATCTCATTTTCTTTTCCTACAAGATATACCTTTACTTTTTTATTTTCATTTACTGCATCTACAGCACCTTTGATCATTTCAGCAGGTGCATGATCTCCACCCATGGCATCTAGTGCAACTCTAACAAATTCCATTCTGTCATCCTCCTGATACTCTATTTAAATATACTAAAAGCGCTATTAAAAAGCAAGAAAAAAAGTGCCCGAAGCACTGCATGGAATCCTATTAATTAAAAAAAGTGTCCAAATGGACACTTTTTTATTAGTCTACAGAAATGATTTCTTTTTTATTGTAGGAACCACATGCTTTACATACTCTGTGAGGCATCATAAGTGCACCGCATTTGCTGCATTTTACTAATGTAGGCGCGCTCATCTTCCAGTTTGCTCTTCTTTTATCTCTTCTACCTTTAGAAGATTTATTCTTTGGACATATAGACATCGTTACACCTCCTTATTATTTGCGTTAAAAATATCCTTTATCACTGCCATACGTGGGTCGGGAACAAAGGTATCACACCCGCATATCCCATTATTAAGGTCTTTCCCACACTTCATGCAGAGTCCTTTGCAATTATTACTGCATAAGACCTTCATAGGCCAGTTCATCAGTACTTCATTGGTGACCAGGCTTTCTATGTTGAAAGAATATCCTTCCATAAATTCTGAGTTCTCATGTTCTTCATCAGCCATCTCCGGAGAATAAATCACACCGGAAAAGGAGAGTTCGAAAAGTCTCTTGACTTCACGAAGGCATCTGTCACAGGCTAGCTGTAATTCAAGTACCATATTCCCTTGATATTCTGCTCTGCCAGGGCCGACATTTGACGCCCTAAAAATAAGGGGCTCTTTTCGTATGATAGGAAAATCGCCATAAGATGATTCAAACACATTCATCTCGATCTCACATTGAAGAGATTCTGTTCTTCCTTCATGCGATAAGACATTTGTCATGTTGATTAACATAGTATACTCCTATTCACACTTAAACAATTATACATAGAGTGACCCTTCATGTCAATAACGAATTTGTGAAATTATGATACAATTTTTTTATCTGCTGCAGACAGTTCCCTGTAAGTCTCTCTGGCAATCATCAGTTCTTCATTTGTTGGTATTACCATGACCCTGACTTTAGAATCCAAAGTTGTAATAATCTGTTCCATTCCACGCTTTTCGTTCTTTTCAGAATCAAGTTCCAAACCAAGATACGACAGATAATTGCAGATCATCTCTCTGACAAGTCCACTATTCTCACCAATCCCGGCTGTAAAACAAATTCCATCAACACCATTCATGGCAGCAGCATAGGATCCAATATACTTTGCAGTTCTGTATGCAAATGCTTTCAAAGCTCTGACAGCTCTTTCATCATTCTTTTCATATGCTGATACGATATCACGAAAATCAGAACTTTCACCACCCGAAAGACCAAGAAGTCCCGAATCATGATTCAGCATTTTCATTAATTCTTCCAGACCTTTATTTTCTTTATTTCCGATATATCCTAGAACTGATGGATCAATGTCCCCTGATCTGGTTCCCATGATCAATCCTTCAAGAGGGGTCAGTCCCATTGATGTATCAATTGATTTCCCATATTTAACAGCTGTAACAGATGCGCCGTTCCCAAGATGGCAGACGATCAGTTTTAATGCTTTCAGGTCCTGTTTTAATAAAACTGAGGCTCTCTGTGCTACATATGCATGACTTGTACCATGAAAACCATATTTTCTTACTTTATATTTTTCGTAATACTCATATGGAATCCCATACAAATAGGCTTCTTCTGGCATTGTCTGATGAAATGCAGTGTCAAAAACTGCGACCATTGGTGTCTCAGGCATCATTTTTTTACAAGCCTGAATTCCTGTCAGATTTGCTTTGTTATGAAGAGGTGCAAGATCGCTGCATTCTTCTATTGCTCTGATCACGTCTTCGTTAATGATCACAGAAGATGCGAACCGTTCTCCCCCATGGACAACACGATGACCTACTGCTGCAATTTCACTCAGTGAATGTATCACGCCGTTTTTATGATCAGTCAGAGTATTCAAGATGATTTTCATGGCATCTGCATGATCTTTTAGCTCTATTTTTGAATCAATTGTTTCTTTATTCAAAGCAGAAAAAACAAATCTGCTTCCTTCGATCGCAATTCTGTCGCAGATTCCTTTGACAATCACTTCCTCAGATTCCACATCAATTAACTGGAATTTTAAAGAGGAGCTTCCACAATTGATCACTAATACTTTCATATTCATCCATCCTTACTATTTGCTTATGTTTAGGATAATTGAATTGCTTTATCCGTTTATCTGTGCCTGAACAGCTGTCAATGCTACTACCCCAACAATATCTTCCCATGTACAACCTCTTGAAAGATCATTCACAGGTTTGGCGATTCCCTGAAGCATTGGACCATATGCTTCCGCTTTGGCTAATCTTTGCACAAGCTTATATCCGATGTTTCCTGCATCAAGATTTGGGAAAATCAGAACATTCGCTTTTCCTTCTATTGGACTTCCGGGTGCTTTTGATTTGGCAACACCTGGGACAATAGCCGCATCGAGCTGAAGTTCTCCATCCAGCGCCAGCTGTGGATATTTCTCATGTGCAATTTTTGTTGCCTCTACTACTTTATCTACCAACGGATGCTTGGCGCTTCCCTTTGTAGAATGTGACAGCATCGCTATAACAGGTTTTTTACCAACAAGATGATTAAAGCTTGTTGCACTTGTCTCAGCAATATCAGCAAGTTCTTCTGCTGTTGGATCCTGATTGAGTCCGCAGTCTGCAAATAAAAATGTTCCGCTTTCTCCTGCCTCGCAGTTCGGTACATCAAGAATAAAAAATCCTGATACCAGCTTTACTCCGGGTGCCGTTTTTAAGATCTGTAGGGACGGTCTGAGCACTTCTGCAGTTGCATGACACGCTCCTGCCACCATTCCATCAGCATCATTTGCTTTTACCATAACAACACCAAATGTCAGATAATCTTTTTTTAGAATATCCCGTGCCATGTCCTGTGTCATTCCCTTGGTTTTTCTTGTCTGATATAACAGTTCTACATAATCCTCAAGTTTATCAGTTGTTTCCGGGTCGATCACGGTCACTCCGTTTAAATTCACCTCGAGCCATCCGGCACCATCCATAATTTTTTCTTCTTTTCCGATCATGATGACATTTGCAATCCCTTCCTCAAGGATATGCGCAGCCGCAATCAGAGTTCTCTTGTCATTTGTTTCAGGCATGACAATTGTCTTTTTGTTCATTCGCGCCTTTTCTTTAATAATATCAATATATGACATCTATTGTCTCCTTTCGGGTATGATTTCCAAAGATATTAAAATTATATGATATTTATCCCCCAAAAACAAGTGATGTAAGCCATCGGATTGTGCAAAATAAAGTACAAATTTGTATTTAATGAAGTACAATGGATGTGTTAAAATGTTCACATAGTTTCATGCAAAATGTTAACTGAATATTCGTCTTAAGAACCGGTAAACACAAGTTGTCACAAGCACAAAAACATGATAGTCTATAATTATAGAACATATATCACACAAAGGAGATCTGTATATGAAAGTGGTTGGGATTGTAGCAGAATATAATCCATTTCATAATGGACATAAGTTTCATATGGAACAGGCCAGACAGTTAACTGGTGCTGATTATGTTATTGTTGTCATGAGTGGGAACTTTACACAGCGTGGAAACCCTGCTCTTGTAGATAAATATACCCGTACACGTATGGCTTTGGATTCGGGCGCAGATCTGGTCATTGAACTTCCAGTCTACTATGCATGTACGAGTGCCGAATTTTTTGCAAAGGGAGCAATTGCACTGCTTGACAAACTTGGTATTGTCGACTCCATTTGTTTCGGCAGCGAATGTGGTGATATCAGCATGCTCACGAAGATCGCCTCCGTTCTGCATAATGAAACAGATGAGTTCAAGTTGATGCTGAAAGCCTATCTGAAGGAAGGAAAAACTTTTCCACAGGCTCGTATTCTGGCTTTGGAAGCAACTATTTTGGATTTTGCAGGACATTCTTCTGTTCTTTCTTCTCCAAATAATATTCTTGGAATTGAATACATCCGTGCATTAATGGCTCTTAACAGTCATATTACTCCTTATACTAATCTTCGAGTCGGTTCTGCTTACCATGAAAAAAGACTTGCTGAACATAACAGTTCCGCAATAGCCATCAGACAGTCATTAGAAGAACGTGATGATTTGCATCTGATCAAAGGCCAGGTTCCTGACTCGGCTTATTCATTAATGGAAGAAAATTTCCATAAGACATTTCCTATTTTTTCTAATGACCTGTCTTCTCTTTTAAAATACAAACTTCTGTTAGAAGAGCCAACCGGTTACTCTGATTTCATTGATGTATCCGATGATCTGTCCAGCAGAATCTCAAATAATCTCTATCAATATACCAATTTCAGTGAATTTTGTGATCTGCTCAAGACCCGTGATATGACTTATGCAAGGATCAGCCGCTGTCTGATCCACATTTTGCTTGATCTTAGAAAATCAAACCTGACACGGTACTGGAACTCCGGCATTATCTCCTATGCAAGAATGCTTGGATTTAAAAAATCTTCCACAGAACTCCTGAGTGGTCTGAAAGCTTCTTCAGAAATTCCACTCATTTCTAAACTTGCTGATGCCACAACGCTTCTGTCAGATTCAGAAAACGGATTAGAAATGTTAAACGCCGACATTCTAGCCGCCCATATTTATGACTCCATGACCTGTGATAAGTTCGGACATCCGCCCGTAAATGAATTTATAAGAAATATTGTAATGATATAAGCAGGCTTCCAAACCAAAGATTCGTGTGCATAACAATAAAAAAAAATCTCCTGATTCAAAGCGCAACAAGTTTTGAACCGGGAGATTTCTAGTTTATCAGATCATTAATTTTTAAAGCTATGAATTGGTGCAGGGATTCTTCCACCACGCTGAATAAAAGCATCACACGAAAATCTGTTTACCGGCATGATCGGTGCATAACCAAGCAATCCTCCGAACTCAACAATTTCTCCTACATCTTTACCAATGACGGGAATCAGTCTGACCGCAGTCGTCTTCTGATTGATCATTCCTATCGCCATCTCATCCGCTATGATACCGGATATCGTTGTTGCCTTTGTATTTCCTGGTATTGCGATCATATCAAGTCCTACAGAACACACACATGTCATCGCCTCAAGTTTTTCTATCGTAATGGCGCCTGCTGTTACAGCATTGATCATCCCCTGATCTTCACTGACAGGAATAAATGCTCCACTCAGTCCTCCAACATAGGAAGATGCCATAACACCACCTTTTTTAACTTGATCATTCAATAACGCGAGTGCCGCAGTCGTACCGGGTGCGCCTGCATATTCCAGTCCCATCTCGCACAAAATATCTGCCACACTGTCTCCTATTGCCGGAGTAGGTGCAAGTGAAAGATCTACAATACCGAACGGGATTCCCATTCGTTTCGAAGCTTCCTGTGCCACAAGTTGACCGACCCTTGTTACTTTGAATGCTGTCTTTTTTATCGTTTCACATAAAATTTCAAAATTTTCTCCACGAACTTTTTCGAGTGCTGTTTTTACAACTCCCGGACCGCTGACTCCAACATTGATTATAGCATCTGCTTCTGTCACGCCATGGAACGCTCCGGCCATAAATGGATTGTCATCCGGCGCGTTGCAAAATACGACAAGCTTTGCGCATCCAAGTGAGTCATATTCTTTCGTATACTCTGCTGTTTCCAGAATGATCTCACCAAGGAGCTTAACAGCGTCCATATTGATACCTGTTTTTGTAGAACCAAGATTAATGGAACTGCAGACTCTGTCAGTTGAAGAAAGTGCTTCAGGAATTGATCTGATCAACAGTTCATCCGCTTTTGTCATTCCTTTTGATACCAGTGCAGAATATCCACCAATAAAATTAACACCAACTTCTTTTGCTGCATCATCGAGAATTTTTGCAACAGAAGCAAAATCCTGTGTTGTTTTACAAGCAGCACCTCCGATCAATGCGATCGGTGTCACTGAGATTCTTTTGTTTACGATTGGAATTCCAAATTCACTTTCAATCTCTTTTCCTGTGCTGACAAGATTTTTTGCTGTTTCAGTAATTTTACTATAAATATTACTTTTTAATTTTTCCAGATCTGAATCAATACAATCCATAAGGCTGATTCCAAGGGTGATCGTTCTGACATCGAGGTTTTCTTCTTCGATCATCTTATTTGTTTCAGCAACTTCTCTCATGTTTATCATGTTCTAATTCTCCTTCATCCCATTAAATCCGGTGCATTTTATCAAAAATATCTTCTCTCTGGCACTTGATCACTACACCGATCTCTTCACCGATCTGAGCCATCTCTTTGGAAATTTCTGCTGAAGATTTTAGAGAATCATTCATATCCACGATCATCATCATATTAAAATAATCTTGTACAATTGTTTGTGAAATATCCAGAATATTGATTCTGTTATTCGCAAGATAAGTACATACTTTTGCAATAATACCAATGGTGTCTTTTCCAACTACTGTAATAATGGTTCTTTTCATAATCATTCTCCTCGTTTTACATTTATACTTCAATCATTTCCGATACACAGCTTCTGTCAGCAACGCGTATTGGAAAATCATTTCCGTTATAAGGGATATCAGCCATGGTTACTTCCATTCGAACCGTTTCATATGCCAGTTCAGCAAGGTTATTTTCTTTGCTAAGATGTCCCAACAGGATCTGCTTCATTCCATCATGAAGAATTTCACAAAGAAGTCGCCCTGCCAGTTCATTTGACAAATGTCCTTTATCACCAAGAATTCTCTTTTTTAAATAATAAGGATATGGTCCGACCTGAAGCATATTCACATCATGATTGGCCTCAAGCAGAATTGCATCCAGACCTTTTAGTTCATTAATAATATAATCATTATAAAAACCCAGATCCGTCATAACTGCGATTTTTTTATCCTGATGCGACAATCTGTAAGCCAATGGCTCACTTGCATCATGGGAGATCCTGATCGGCGAAACTTCAAAATCTTTGATACAGAATGGTCTGTCCGGTTCAATTGCACAGAGCAGATCCTGATCCACCTTCCCTATGGAAGAAGTCTTTTCAATCGCCCTGATGGTACCATTTGATCCGAAGATAGGGATGCCATATTTTCTGCTGATTACACCTATTCCCGAAATATGATCAACATGTTCATGTGTTACCAAAATCGCATCGATTTCTTTCAGCGAAGTCCCTATCTCATTCAATCCCGCTTCGGTTCTTTTACCACTGATCCCGGAGTCTATCAGAATCTGTGTGTGATCTGTAGCAAGATAAATACAGTTTCCACTGCTTCCACTTGCAATACTGCATAATTTCATATTGATATTCCTTTTCTATTCCTTCCAGTACAGTTCAATAATATCTCCGGACTGCAGTGGTTCCATATACTGTGCCTGGATTCCATTTTTATTTGTGACCAGACCACTTCCTTTTACTTTTGTCAGATCAAAATCAATGTGATCAAAAATATCAACAAAAACATAGTTGCTTTTTCCGGACAGTCTGACAGGTCGTCCATTTACGATCACAAAAAAATCTTCTGCATTTAATTGATCTTCTCCATGAGCCAAATGCACATTATCATGTTCTGGTATTTGATTCACGTTATGTGTTTGGTTCATTTTATGGTCCTGACTTGTTTCCACTTCAGGTTCCGGATCATCCTGTCGTTCTTCCCATGTCACACTGAAATTCTCATAGACCTTTGTCATATCATCTGCAATTTCATTATTCACATAATACTGAATTCTTTCATCATGTTGAAGATCCATAAACCTGAGTATCTGTTCAATCGTATAATAATTTGAGATCGTAATGCGGTCCTGATCTTTAATTGCATAGTATTCGTTCTGTAGGACATCATTTACATACACCGCTTTTGGAAGGGATACTGCTTTTTTATTGACAAGCACCTGTAGTTGAGCACCATACTCTGCCAGATTTCTGATTTCACACTCAGCATTTCTTCCGGCGGTAGATTCATGAACTACTATGATGTCATTGGCATGGATTGGTGTATAAATATCTGCTTTTTCTCCATTCAGCATCAACTCTGCAGCCTCTCCAAGAAAGCCTCTGACGATCTTACTTTTTTCATTCACTGTAAAATTAAGTTCCAGACCGCGTTTTGGAAATAATGATTCTTTTGGAAATTCCGCTGCAAGTGCTGCATCGGCAATCGTTAATTTATTATTGTCATACAGTTTTACTCTTCTTCCATTAAAACTAACATAAATAAAACTATTATTTTGTTCATAAAAATTCAGGCAGATTCCGATTGGGGTTACCAGAAGAGAATCCTTTTCAATTCCTTCCTGTAAAAATTCTACAGACTGCATGACCTCTTTCCCACGGATCGCAACACGCTCCGGAGCGATTCCAAGTTTCTGAGCCAGTTTTGCCGTATAATGTTCGATCTTACCACCACCACCAACAACAAATACAGCACTCGTAGTCTTTCCACCATTTAATTCTATGATCTTATCTGCAACTTTAGCAGTCATATCCTCCACAACGGGTTCTGTGATCGCAAGCACTTCTTCTCTTGTTATTTTCTGCGGTAGAAGCATAATGTCATCATATTCTACTACTTCGTCATTCATAATACCACATTTTATTTTTTCAGCAGTCGTAAATTCTACAAGACAGTGTCTTGCTATCGTTTCTGAGAGTGCGTCCCCTGCAATCGGGAGCATTCCATACGCTATGATACTGCCATCTTTCGTAATGGAAATATCCGAAGTACCTGCGCCTACATCCACCAGCGCAATATTAAGCATTCTATAATTTTCCGGAATCGCAAGCTGAATAGCGGCGATCGGTTCCAGTGTCAGATTTAAAACTTCAAGACCAGCAATGGAAACAGCTTTTTGAAGACCGTCCACAACATCATCAGGTAGAAATGTCGCGATCAGATCCGCCTCGATCACTTTTGCCTTATGATTCACAAGGTTCCCGATCAGGTATCCATTCATATAATAATGTACTGCCGAGTATCCTACACAGTAATATTTTTCACCAGAATGATTTTCATGCTGAAACTCCTCATATGCCTGTTCCACTCCGAGCGAATTTAACGAGAAAATATCTTCACTGCTGATCGTCTTTTCCTGTTCAAATTCCTGTTTTACATGTACAGAAACAGTTTCAAGGACTCTTCCGGCCGCAGCAATACAAACTTGCGATAGTTTTTTTCCTATGCGCTCTTCCAATGCTGTTTTTACTTCATTGATCGTAGTCCCGACTTTTTCTATATCATGGATCTGACCATCCATCATGGCTCTTGTAGTATGCTCTCTGGTTTCCTGTGCAACCACATAGAACATGGAACCATTTTTATATCCAACTGTACCTACTATGCTTCTTGTTCCTATATCAAGCCCGAATACAAGCTGTCCGGGATATGAATTCAATTCTGGCATAAATAATCCCCCAATATCTGATCGATCTGCTTACATGTCATGTCAAATTCACCACTATTATCAATCGTTACTTTACATGTTCTGCGAAAAAATTCATCTGAAAGCTGCTCGGACATTATTTTTGTGATTTTTTCATCCGAATATCCTCGTGATTTCTTAAGCCGTGTTCTTCTGATATTCTGATCTGCATAAATATACCACAATTCATCTAGAATTTCATCATAATGCTCTTCAATCAGCAATGCTGCTTCTACAAACAGAAAATCCAGACCACCTTTTTGTGTTTCAGTCGTGATCTGTTCGATAATATAATTTTTTACGGCTGGATGTAAGATTCCTTCCGTCTTTATTAATAAGTTCCGGTCTGAAAATAAAAGAACTGCCATTTTTTGATTGTCAATTCTGCCATTTTCGTTCAGAATACCTGATCCAAGTGATGTTACGATTTCTTCATATTCTTTACAGCCAGGTTCTTTCATTTGATTGGCAATCTCATCGGCTTTTATGACTTTGCAGTTATATGTCTGTTCAAGATAATCAAGGATCTGCGATTTTCCTGCGCCGATACCACCTGTAATTCCAATGGTCTTTAGTCTTGTCTTATTTTGCATCGTACCAGTTCTTTCCAACATGCACATCGACCTCAAGTGAAACTTTCAACTGTGCAGCATGCTTCATCTGTTCTTCCAGTATTCTTTTTACCAGTTCCACTTCATCCTCAGACGCTTCGATCAAAAGTTCATCGTGGACCTGTAAAACGAGCTTTGATTTTAAATTTTGTTGCTTTAATTCCTGATTCACATTTATCATGGCAATTTTCATAATATCTGCTGCCGTCCCCTGGATCGGTGCGTTCATGGCGACCCTTTCACCAAAGGATCTCTGCATGAAATTGCTGGATTTCAATTCTGGAACCGGTCTTCTTCTGTTAAATAATGTAACAGAATAGCCCTTTTCTTTCGCATCTGTTACACACTGATCAAGGAATTTTTTAATCCCTGGATAAGTATGAAAATATTCTTCAATATATTTTGATGCTTCTTTTCTTGATATGCTTAAATCCTGGCTCAGCCCAAATGAACTGATTCCATAAACAATACCAAAATTAACTGCTTTTGCATTTCTCCTCTGTAATGGAGTGACCTCTTCAAAAGGGGTGTGGAATACCTTTGATGCAGTGATCCTGTGAATGTCTTCACTGCTTCGGTACGCATCAATCAGCTGCTCGTCCCCAGACATATGTGCCAGGATCCGCAGTTCAATCTGCGAATAGTCAGCGTCAACAAAAACATGTCCCTCTTTTGGAACAAAGACTTTTCGTATGAGCCTTCCCAGCTCCATTCTGACCGGAATGTTCTGCAGATTCGGTTCCGTTGAACTGATTCTTCCTGTTGCCGCGATCGTCTGATGAAATCTTCCATGAATTCTGCTGTCACTTCCAATATAGACCGCTAGACCGTCTGCGTATGTTGATTTCAATTTGGTAAGTCCTCTGTATTCAAGTACATCGGCCGCGATTGGATACTCTGCTGCAAGTTTTTCTAATATTTCAACCCCTGTCGAATATCCGGTCTTGGTTTTTTTACCACCGGGAATACCCATTTTCTCAAATAAAATTTCTCCAAGCTGTTTTGGGGAATTAATATTAAATACCACACCGGATTCTTCTACTATCTTTTGTTCAAGCTCATTGATCCTGCCTACAAGTGCATCACCATAATTCTTTAGTTCATCGGCTCTGACCATTATCCCATTTTTTTCAATTTCCCATAAGACCAGCGTTAGAGGCATCTCTATTTCTTCAAACAAAGCAAACATGTCATCCTGAATTAAATGGTCTTCTAATTTTTCTGCGGCGCGCAGACAAGTCTGTACATAATAAACTGCATACTGTTCCACTTCATCTTTTTTGTCTAAATATGTCTGCGAAAATTTCTTTTTCCCCAGCATGTTTTCTAAAAGCGGCATCGAGAAGTCAAGATATTCATTTGCAATATCTTCAATTTTATAATCATTTTTCAATGGGTTTAATAAATAAGCCGCCAGCTGAACGTCAAAAAGTCCTCTTGTATGAAGAGGATCATAAAATCTATATTCATCCTTTAATTGAAATCCAAGAAATCTTCTATCAGTGTCTGTTTCATCCTGAACGAAATCTATGATCAGCTTCATTGCACTAATCAGCTCTGCAGATGTAATTTCAAGACCAGCTCTGATAAAATAAAGTTCCTGCTCACTCAATGCAATCGAAAGTCCAATGATATCCTCGCTTCTGCAATCATCACGGAGCAACCATGCTGCGATTCGTTTTGTTTTCATTGCTTTTTCAAGCATTTTCTTCATGGAATCTTTAGATTCAATGATCTGGTAGGTCGCTGTCTCCTGTTGAATATGACTGTTATCATCATATTTTTTCATCAGATTTTTAAATTCAAGTCTGCGAAACCATTCATATGCTTCAGCGGTAAATACATTCTTAATCTCAAGCTGATCAAAATTCAGATCGATCTCACTTTGTGTATTGATCGTTGCCAGAAAAAGGCTGAGATCAGCAAGTTCTTTATTTATCTCAAGTGACTCTTTGATACTTTTTTTTGTAATCTCATCAATATGGTCATAGACACCCTGAATGGAGGCATATTTTACGATCAACTCAGTAGCAGTCTTCTCGCCGATTTTTGGAACTCCAGGTATATTGTCAGAGGAATCTCCCATCAGACCTTTCAACTCAATGAACTGCCTGGGTGTTACACTGTATTTATCAACGACATCCTGCTCATAGTAATCTTCAATCTCTGTTTTACCTGCTTTGGTCTTTGGTATCCTGATCTTGATCTTTGCAGTTGCAATTTGAAGCAGGTCTCTGTCTCCTGAGACAAGCGAGACATCCATACCTGCACGCTCAGCTCTGACTGCCAGCGTTCCCAGCAGATCATCTGCCTCAAACCCGTCTTTTTCAATAATCATGATTCCCATTGCCTGCAGAACATTCTTCAAAATAGGAACCTGCTCATGTAATTCATCAGGCATTCCTTTTCTTGTTCCTTTATAGGCACTGTATGCAACATGTCTGAAGGTAGGCGCTTTTACGTCAAATGCCACACATAAGAACTGTGGTGCTTCTTCCTCCAATATTTTTAACAATATGTTTAAAAACCCATATACAGCATTTGTAGGCAACCCTTCTGCATTTGTCAGTGGTGGCACTCCGTAAAACGCTCTGTTCAATATGCTGTGTCCATCTATTAGTACTATTTTTCTGCCTTCATACATAGTTAATCTCCAATCCTGCCCCGCCTTATCATATCTTATCCGAATCATAGATATAAAATCAACTTTTATTCTAACATAGTACTTATCTCATATCAATTTTTTGTTTCCATTCTGTTTGATTTCAAGATTGATTCTATCTGATCTCATTTGATTCTGAAAATACTCTGACAAGGGAAGGATCGAACGCAGTTCCAGCATTTTTAAGGATTTCCAGCATGGCTTCTTCTCTCGACATCGCTTTTTTATAACTTCTTCCTGATGTCATTGCTTCATAAGCATCAGCGATCGCAATGATCCTGCTGTAGAGTGGAATTGCTTCTCCTTTTAGTTTTCTTGGGTAACCGCTTCCATCCCATTTCTCATGATGAGAGAGAACATAATTTGCCATTGCCGAGTATTCTTCCATTGATTTTAGAATCTGATACCCCGCTTCCGGATGTCTTTTAACAATACTATACTCATCTTCCGTCAGGCTTCCCTTTTTCTTGAAAATAATTTTAGGAACAACAATTTCACCAATATCATGTAAAAGGCAAATATCTTCCAGTTCTCTGATTTCCTCTTCTAAAAGTGGAATTGCTTTTCCTATGCTGCAGGCCACCTGTGATATAATGCTTCTGCTTTTCTTTCCAGCCTGATACTCCTGTTCAAGGTTTCGCAGTATTCTCATAAATGTCCTTGTTCGCATTTCTCTGCCAGTGATCAGTTTATTGCGATACATATTGTTGTCTGCCGTTTTTAATATATCTTCCATGGACTCATCTGATCTTTTCTTTACTGAAAAGCCTGCTGCCACAGATACCACTACAGTTTGTCTTGTCGATCTCTTGCAGGCTTTTTGTATCCGCTGTGAAATCATTTCACAATTCTGCGTATCAGTTTTAGGAAGTAAAATTGCAAATTCATCTCCTCCCAGTCGTGCTGCGATTTCATCATGCCTGCATTCTGATTTGATGATCTGTGCTACTTTTTTCAACAAAAGATCTCCTTCTTCATGACCAAATGCATCATTGGTAAGTTTTAATCCATTTACATCGATCATAATAACAGATAACGGGAGATTACGTTTTGTGTCCAGTCTGATCATTTCTTCTTCAAAAAATCTTCTGTTATACAGACCCGTCAGATAATCATGAAGACTCAAATATAGAGAATCGATCTGTTTTTTCTTTGTCTCTGTTACATTTTTAAAGATCATGACCGAACCTTGTATTTTTGTATCAATCCCATAGACCGGCGAAACAGTTATTTCTATGATAATTTCCTGATTCTGCATATTTGTAGCCAGTAATTGATCATATTGAAGGCGTTTCCCATATATTCTGACTTCTTCGACCGGATTTACATCTATTCCTGATAAAGGATCTTTAAGGACAGCAAATATTCTGTTCAGCTTTTCTCCTGCCGCTTCTCTTTGCTCTAATCCACATAGTTGCGCAGCCGCCTGATTCATGATTTTGATTTCATCATTCTCATCAAACGAAATGACCCCATCCCCTATGGAAAGTAATGTCGTCTGATATAGTTCTTTTTGTAAGTGCAATGTGTCTTCAAGCAATTTTCTGCCTGAAATATCTCGTGCTGCAGCAAAATAGTCCAGGCCGTGTGGTCTGATGCTCCACTCGATTACTCTGTATTCATTTCTTTTATTGCATATCCTGTTCACAAAATTCAAAACAGTTTTTCCGTTCTCCAGTTCTTTAAAAATCTGTTCTGTCTGCCAGATATCCTGTTCATGAACAAAATCGGTCATTTTTTTACCGACCAGCTCTTCATCTCTATAACCCAGGCTTTGTTCCCATGTTTTGTTAAGTTTTGAAAATCTCCCAAATCTGTCTAAGATACATAAGAAATCAAGGCTTACAAGAAAAAAAGATTCCATTTCATATGTTTTTCTAATTATTTCCTCTTCGTTCGCTTTCCTTTTCAGCAAAGTCAATAGCAACTGACCATAACTGGATAATAGACTTTGAACAATAGTCTGGCATTCTGTTCTATGGACACAGTATTCAAATGACAAAAACCCAAAACATTCTTTTTTTGACATGATCGGAACCATGATCAAAGTTTCTATTCCATTATTTTTCAGATATTTTTTTTCTTCTTCCGATATTTTAACATCTGAATCCTGAATACAGTTCACTTTACCTTTTTTATTATTTTTGAGCCATTTTAAGGTACTGACAGCAAAATCATCTTCCTTGTCCATATTGCATTCTAAAACACTTGGTATGCACCATTTATATAAGCAGGATACGGATTGATAACTTTCACTATATTTCATCAAAAAGCATCTGTCAGCTTTTATAAAACTGCATATTCTCTCAAGCGACTTCAAAAATGATGCATCCATCAGATCGATTTTAACATTTAAAAATTCAGAAGAAATATCGAACAAAAGCTTTTGAAATGCGACCTGCTTTTCGAGTTCCTGTTTATATCGATGTGCTGTCTGTTCCAGATGCTCCTGTTCGGTAATATCTGTAAGGATTGCAAGATATCGACTTTTGTCCGATATCTGTATATGTTTTAAATCTGCTTTATAGTAATGTTCCCTGCCTTTTTGGGGAAGCCTGTAATATATGGTTCGATTCTGATTTTCTTTCGTAAACATTAATTCTGCTTCAAACATTTCTGCTATCTCAGGCCAGAAAATATCTCTGATATTTTTACCAATAATCTCCTGCTTTGGCACAAAAAGAAGTTCCTGATCCGGAGTCATGACTTGTAAGAATACATAATGCTCGTCCAGTTCAAAAATTGCGTCATTCAGGTGATTCAGAATTGTATGCATTTCTTCTAATTCAAATTCAGAATGATCCATATTCCTCCAATCCGGCAGGAACCATACAAAATATTAAAATAATAACAATTCTTTAGATTACCATCCCAGATCAACCAGTGGCTGTCTGTCAGGATGCTCTCCAGACCACCCTGTCTGAGGAATCGTATGTAATATAGACATGTCTTCAGGACTGATCTCAAAATCAAAAATTTCAAGATTCTGGTGCATTCTGATCTTGCTTGATGCTTTAGGCAATGAAATGATACCGTTCTGATAAATGAATCTCAGGCAGATCTGTGCAGGTGTCCGTCCATATTTCTCAGCAATTTCACATACCGTTCTGTCAGAAAGCACAGCTGCCCTTCCAAGTGGACTCCATGCTTCAACAGCGATGCCTTGCTCTTTGCAATAATCCACAACATATTTTTGTGTATAACCAGGATGGAATTCAATTTGATTGACCATTGGCTTGATCTCGATCTTCTCAAGTAGAGGTATCATATGATGTGGATAAAAATTGCTCAGACCGATAGCACGCACTTTTCCCTGCTTGTATAGCTCTTCCATTGCTCTCCAGGTCTCAAGGTCTTCTTCTTTCCACTGGTCAGTTTCAAGATTATTTTTTGGCCAGTGTATCAGAAAAAGATCCAAATAGTCGGTTTTCAGGTTCAAAAGGCTTTTCTCAAAAGAACGAATACAGGACTGATATCCAAGTTTTGTCTTCCATACTTTTGATGTTAGAAATAATTCATTCCTTGAAACATTACAGTGAATCAGTGATTCCCCGATTTGCTCTTCATTGTCATAAAAAGCTGCTGTGTCAATCAGTCTGTACCCCTCTGCGATTGCTTTCGAAACAATCCCGGGATCCTCTTTCACTGCAATCCAGGTTCCAAATCCTATTGCCGGCATTTTAACACCATTGCTCAAAATAATCTCTTTCATGAATCATCACGACCTCTCCACTTTATTTCTGACAATACGCTATTCTTCTGATAATTATAACATATCGTCTTTATTTTTTCACTATTATCATTCAAAATAGCCATTGAAACTGCATTAAAAAACTGCAGTATGGATCAACCCATTCTGCAGTCCTATTTCTAAATCTTAACGTTCTTTCAAACCTGATTGCTTATACGTATATAATTTCTACACCTGCAAATTTTATATTTCCTTTTATGATTACAGTCGGAGAATTGCTGGCTTCTTTCCTATTCTTTTCACTGAGACCTCCAAGCGATGTGTTGACCTGAAGTACCGTATTCCATGTTTTTGGAATATAAAGTTCTACTCCCGAAAATGAAACATCCATCCAGATCACTGCCTGTTCATTCTGAATCGCCGCATGATCAAAATATACCTTCATTGCGCCAAAGGAACAATTGATATTTGCACGTTCGAACTGGTCCGTATTGATATACTTAATACTTGATCCAAAGCTCACTGAACAGTCAACAACATTCCCATCAGGTTCATTAATAATGGTATCAAAATGTTCTTTTCCATGATTCCATTCCTGTTCCCATCCCTGGTTGCAGGTATTGTGATGCCATTTTCCGGGTTTCCTGAACAGGATCGATAAACCGATCGATCCAAGTAATGCTGTTAACAGGACCGGCCAAGGTGTAAGGTTCGTAATATTCCATTCTTCTGCAAAAATAATACAGATAAACGCCGCAGGAAATAGGATTCCTCCAAAATTTAAATGGATCAGACTGTCAATCATGATGCCTGCCAGTATCACAGATGCTGCAATTCCAAAAAATCCGACTCCTGTTACAAATCCCAACTGACTGACTATGATCAGGATCGCTCCAATTAAAAACAATAACCCCCAATAAATATCTTTTCTTTTCATATTCCCATCCTCTTATCTTCTAATCTTGATTTCAGTGCTTTATAATAATTTCTGGATACAAAAACCTGTTTGTGTGTGTTTAAAAGCTGTACCACACTGGATGCTGTAAGATTCTTTGTCACAGAGTATACACTCTTGGTATTAAGAATCGTTGACTTTGATACTCTCATGAAGTTGCCCGGGAGTGATTCCTCCAGTTCGTAAAGTCTTATATGGATCTGGTAAATGTCATTTGCTGTATGTGCACTGATACAGCCTCCATCCGTTTCAAAAAATAGTACTTTCTGCAAAGGGATATAATATTCTGTATTATCTTTATATAATACAAGATTTTTTTCTCTCTTCTCCAGTTCTGCCATTTCCTGATAGATCCGATTCACCCTTTCATTCAATACAGGGCATTTGATCAGAACTTCTTCTTCTATCAGTTGTTCATCGATTTCAATTTTTACTTTCATGATCGCACCCTGTCTTTTTTTATTTTCGTCTCCATGCATTTATTATAGCAATACACCCTGTGAAGTAAATAGATTCTACGCAAGAGGTGAGTTTTTCGTACTATCAGGTTAGCTTTAATGCCTGATATGCAAAAAAACCCTGAGATCTATAATAGATTTCAAGGGTTTTTACTGCCGGCGGCGGGACTTGAACCCGCACGTAGTTGCCTACAACAGATTTTGAGTCTGCCTCGTCTGCCATTCCGACACGCCGGCAAATTTGTGATTCTTTCTTTTTATATACAAGAATGACCGAATTACATGTTATCATATTCATACGTTTCTGACAAGAATAAAATCAATATTTTATTTTTTTCTGAATGTTTTAAAAAATGATTGACATTTTATTTTATAAAGTTTATCTTAATATCATCTAAACTAATTTAAGGAGGTATAAACAATGTTACGTATTCATTCAATTAAAAAGACCATTCAACTTAATAAATGCCTTACGATATACAACCTCCGAACCGGTATCTCTGTCTATTGATCTCTTTATTGCGATTTTGATACGTTTTTGTACTGATTTCAGGCCGTGGTGTATACCACGGCTTTTTTTATTATTTTATTGAAAAGGAGAATTATTTTGACTTCATTAAAAACTTACATTCTGAACCATAAGTGGTCCTATCTTGCTGCAATTTTATCAATGATCATCAGTGTAAGCCTGGATATGCTGTCCCCGCAGCTGACAAGGATCATGATCGATGATGTTATTATAAACCAGAATCTTACCTATTTTATTCCTCTTCTGATTGGAATGGCAGGAATTGGAATTGGAAGATGTTGTTTCCAGTATAGTAAAGAGTATTTATTTGACAAGACCGGATCCAGGATCGCTTCCGATATGCGTATTGAACTGTTTTCACATATACAAAGTCTGTCAGCCGATTTTTTTGATAAAAATAACACAGGTGAACTCATGGCTCGCGTAAAAGATGACATTGACAGGATATGGGAATCATTGACCTTTATCGTGATGCTGATGATCGAAGTCGTATTACATACTGGTATCGTTTTATACTGTATGTTTCGAATTGATGCCCGGCTTGCTATCATTCCAACAATATTTATGTTGCTCTCGGCATCGCTCGCAATGATCATGGAACAAAAACTTGGAATCATTTATGAAGAGATCAGCGAAGAAAATGCTGTATTGAACCGTGTCGCAGAAGAAAATCTTGCAGGTGTCAGGACTGTAAAAGCATTTGCACGCGAAAAACATGAAATTGCAAAGTTTCTTTCACACAACCAAAAATTTTATGAATTAAACATGAAGCAGTCTAATATTTTTATACGCTTTTATCCTTATTTTCAATTAATAACAAAGCTTCTCCCGCTTCTGGTCATTCTGGGCGGCGGCTATTTTGTTATTCATGACCAGATGACGCTTGGATCGCTGGGTGCATTTGTGGAGTATTCTATGAACATTGTATGGCCAATGGAAATGCTGGGCTGGTTAAGTAACGGTATTTCTGCTGCTGTTGCTTCTAACCGTAAAATTAAAAAGATCATTGCAGAGACTCCAACGATCCGTGATCCGAAAGATCCCGTTATTCCAGATACAATAATTGGAAAAATTGAGTTCTCACATGTTTCTTACAAAGGTGATCAGGGCAATCTAATTCTGAATGATATCAATTTCACTGTACTTCCAGGCAAGACCATTGGAATTATGGGAGCCACAGGTGCTGGTAAATCCACGATCATACAACTGCTGCAACGTTTATATGAACCATCATGCGGAACAGTCTGTCTGGATGACATTAATATTTCCACTCTGCCTCTTTCCCTGCTGCGAGGAAGCATTTCAGTTGTAATGCAGGATGTGTTCTTATTTTCCGATACCATCACCGAAAATATAAGACTGGGTAAAAAAGACAGTATCGATGATGACATAATCACTGCTTCTGCGTATCATGCACGTGCCAGTGAATTTATCGAGCGGATGGACAAACAGTATGAAACCATTATAGGAGAACGCGGTGTCGGTCTTTCTGGTGGACAAAAACAACGGATCAGTATTGCAAGGGCTTTGGCAAAACAGACTCCTGTACTTGTTATGGATGATTCCACTTCTGCACTTGATACCGAAACGGAACATCAGATCTGGAGTAATCTCAATATGATCTATGATACTACCAAGGTCATTATTGCACACAGGATCAGTGCCGTGCGTAGTGCGGATGAAATTCTGTTTCTGGATAACGGTTCCATAGCTGAACGGGGTACACATGAAACATTGATGAAGAAACAAGGTCTGTATTACGAAACCTATCTTGCCCAGTACCGTGGTGCTGAAAAATTTGCATTTATGCAGGAATCATTTTGATCTAACCAGTTATCCAACTTTTGAACGATAGAAAGGAAGTAAACATGGCAAACAATTCATTCAGGCAGGACGAAGATTTAAAAACAACCAAAAAAAACATTACGATGCTTCGTCTCTTCCGTTATCTGCTCGCCTATAAATTAAAAATATTTTTTGTACTCCTTATTATGGCATATTGTATCGGTGTCAGCATATTAAATCCTCTGATCATCGAAAGAGCCATTGACAGACATATCAGGACTCAAGATACACAAGGATTGATCAGATTGATCCTATCCGCATTGCTTTTAAACCTTATTATGGTTTTTCTGATCAAATTAAGAATGTTTATTATGGCAAAAATATGCAACCAGGTTCTTGTCACGATCCGTCAGGAATTATATACACATATTCAGACTCTTGACTTTAGTTTTTTTGACAGTCGTCCAACAGGTAAAATTCTCGCACGTATCATTGGCGATATTAATTCCTTAAAGGATGTTCTGTCAAATAGTGTTACTACTTTAATTCCTGATTTTCTTACAATAATTTGTGTTGTTGCCATTATGTTCTACAAAAATCCAGGACTGGCGGCGGCGTCCTTGATCACGATTCCTTTTATGGGTGTTTGCATGTGGCTGATTCAGGTCTATTCCCATAAGCGCTGGCAAATTCACAAAAAGAAATCATCCAATTTGAATGCTTTTATTCACGAAGATTTATCCGGCATCAGAATCATACAAAGTTTTTCCGCCGAAAAAGAAACTAACGCAACTTTTCGCCAGCTCGTGGGAGAACATCGCGATTCGTTCATGGATGCTGTGCGTCTCAATGATGCTTTTGGTTCAGTCATTGATTTATCATGGGGTCTTGGACTTGCGTTTCTTTATTATACAGGAGTCGTACTGATTGGTGTTGAATCTGTCAGTATTGGTACTTTGATCGCTTTTGGCACATACATAGGTATGTTCTGGCATCCAATTATGAACCTTAGTAATTTTTATACTCAGCTGATCACAAATATTTCAGGCGCTGAACGTATTTTTGAAATCATGGATACCCCTTCAAAAATAACAGATCAAAAATCCGTTATAGAGCTGGAATCACTACGTGGACATGTCGTATTTAATCAGGTCTCTTTTTCCTATGATGATTCCACCCCTGTTTTAGATCATGTATCATTTGATGTCAGTCCCGGTGAAACAATTGCACTGGTAGGTCCTACCGGTGCCGGAAAAACAACGATCATTAATTTGCTGAGTAGATTTTATGACATAGAGAAAGGTCAGATTCTGCTTGATGGTCATGATATTGGGTGTATCAGTCTTGAAAGTCTAAGAAATCATCTTGGAATTATGACTCAGGATAATTACCTGTTTACTGGATCCATTAAAGATAATATAAGATATGGAAAATTAAATGCGACAGACGAAGAAATCATCGCTGCCGCAAAATCAGTCAATGCACATGAATTTATTATGAAAACAGAACATGGTTATGATACCATTTTGCAGGAACGTGGTGGTGGTCTGTCTGTTGGTCAGAAACAATTACTTGCGTTTGCAAGAACTATGGTCTCTGACCCAAGTATTCTGATTCTCGATGAAGCAACCTCTTCAATCGATACAAGGACTGAAATTCTAGTTCAAAAAGGAATCGAGGCGCTGTTAAAGGGCCGTACATCCTTTGTGATCGCTCACCGCCTTTCGACAATACAGAATGCTGACAGGATATTTGTGATCGACCAGGGTGGCATAGTCGAATCCGGTACACCAGAACAGCTTTTTCTGGCAAAAGGGCAATATTACGAATTATACCGTTCTCAATTTAAAGAAATTCTTGCAGTTTAATTTAGATCGTCTGCTGCTTTTGCTTATATTACATTTTTTTACTGTAATATCTTATGATGAGCAGCAGACCTTTTTTTACCCGAATACTGCTCTTTTTACCAATAAATTCATTACTGACGCCAATTGGATCATCATAGTTCAAAACAACATCGTTTAGTGGGTATTTCAGACCTTCCAGTGTTACACCCTGTGCAGTTTCACCAAGGCAGAAAATAGAAACCGTTCCCTGCGTTTCTTCTTTAAATTTCATAACTGAATCTTTCAGAACACATGCTTCAAAATCCATCCCATACAGCAATGCTTCGCATCCATGATTGGCGAGAAACGTTAAACACTGAATATTGGCAAATATATGATCTATTCTATCTCCTGTACCACCAAAAATATGAAATTTATTATAGCCCAATTTCATTCCATGCTTGATAGCGGCCAGAATGTCCGTTTCATCTTTCTCGCATGGCAGTCTGCATATTTCAAACTGATTCATTGGAAGCATTTCCTCACTGATTCCTGCCTCCAGAAGCGAATCAAAGTCACCGATCAATACATCTGGCGTTTTATGCATTCTGATCAGATTCACATAACCCCCGTCCGCTGCTATAATAAATATTTTTTTAAATTCGGATAATTTCTCTGCGTTCACATCACCCGCACCAATAATAACACACTCTTTCATTTCTTCATTTCCTTCCATTTTCGCCTTAACTGTAAAATAAATAACAGCTGCCTGGCATATTCATAGTCTACACGTTTTTTTATAAAATGAACAGCATAGAATCGCTTTTTGATACTATTCCATTTCTGTTATTCTTCGATTCATATTCATATCTCAGTAAATATACCCGTATATTTCATCATATATATCACTAAATTATTTTATATTATTGTGAAAAACAGATTGTAAATCTTTTGGAATATGATATAATATGGATGTTTGATAAATAAATAACAAACTATTAGGAGGAAATTTAGAATGAGCAGATTTACATTACCTAGAGATCTCTATTATGGAGCAGATTCTCTCGCAGAATTAAAGAACCTGAAAGGAAAAAAAGCAATCCTTGTATTAGGTGGCGGATCCATGAAAAAATTCGGATTTGTTGATAAAGCACTTAACTATTTAAAAGAAGCTGGGATTGAAACCATATTATTTGAAAATGTTGAGCCAGATCCATCTGTTGAAACGGTTATGAAAGGTGCAGAAATGATGCGCGAATTCGAACCTGACTGGATCATTTCCATGGGCGGTGGATCACCAATTGACGCTGCTAAAGCAATGTGGGCTTTTTATGAATATCCAGAAGTTACTTTTGAAGATTTATGTATACCTTTTAACTTCCCAACACTTAGAACAAAAGCAAAATTCTGTGCAATCCCATCAACATCAGGAACTGCTACAGAAGTAACTGCTTTTTCTGTCATCACAGATTATGCAAAGGGTATCAAATATCCACTTGCTGACTTTAACATTACACCTGACGTTGCTATTGTTGATCCAGCACTTGCTGAAACAATGCCAAAGAGCCTGACAGCATATACCGGTATGGATGCACTGACACATGCTGTTGAAGCTTATGTTTCAACATTGAACAGTGTATTTACAGATCCTCTTGCTATCAAAGCAATTCAGATCGTAAATTCCGACCTGATTAAATCCTATGACGGTGACATGAACAGCCGCGAAGTTATGCACTATGGCCAGTGTCTGGCTGGTATGGCATTCTCTAATGCATTACTTGGAATCGTACATTCTATGGCTCACAAGACTGGTGCTGCTTTCTCAACAGGTCATATTACACATGGTCTTGCCAATGCAATGTATCTTCCATACGTTATAAAATATAATGCAAAAGTTGAAACAGCTGCTGTTCGATATGCTGAAATAGCAAATTCAATCGGAATCACAGGAACTGTTAAAGAATGTGTTGATGGTCTTTGCAAGAAAATTGTTGAAATGAATAACTATATGGGAATTCCTAATACTTTAAAAGATTTTGGAATTATCGAATCTGAATTCAAAGAAAAAATTGCAGCAATCTCAGAAAACGCAGTAAATGATGCTTGTACAGGATCCAATCCAAGATCAATCGATCCTGCTGCTATGGAAAAATTATTTACTTGCATTTATTATGGTACAGAAGTAGAATTTTAAACATACGAATCAATTAAATTGAATCATGATCAAAACGCCGCATTCCTTTACTGATTTGTAAGAGGGTTGCGGCGTTATCATGTTAAGGTGGCAAACGATATGAAATCAAGCACAAAATCAAATACTTCTACTCCAATTTCAATAAGATATCATTTTCTTGATGTTATCCGTGCAATCACGCTGATCAATATGATCGCCTACCATGCACTGTATGATCTGGTCTATCTATATCATATATCAATCCCCTTCTATACTGGAAAAGCTGGCTATCTCTGGCAGCAGTCCATCTGCTGGACATTTATTTTTCTGTCAGGAATTAGTTTTCATTTTGGTCGTCATCCCATAAAGAGAGCTTGTGTCCTGACTTTATCTGGCATGGTCATTACGCTTATCACATTGTTCTTTATGCCTGAACTTCCTGTATATATGGGTATTCTTTCTTTTATGGGAATGGCATGGTTCATCATGATCCTCGTTCAGCCTTTATTAAAAAAGCTTGACCCTTTTCATGGTTTTCTTCTTTCTTCAGTGCTATTTATTGTATTTCGTGATATAAATCAGGGAATACTTGGGTTTGAATCGATACATATACTGACGTTACCAGACTGGCTATACAAGTCACACATTGGTTTTATCTTTGGATTTCCGACCGATTCTTTTATTTCTGGTGATTATTTCAGTCTTATTCCATGGATCTTCTTATACTTATCAGGATACTTTTTCTGGAAATTGATTCAGAAAAAAGAAGCTGTATTAACCTTCCTTCAAAAAGGAAATATTCCATTCTTCAATCAGATCGGTAAACATACACTTCCTGTCTATTTAATTCACCAGCCTCTTCTATTGCTGTTGTTTGAGTTCCTTTTCTAAAAAAAAAATCAGGTCATGGCACAATGCCATGACCTGATTTTTCTGTAAATCTTAATATTCAACTACTTTGAAATCTTTGTAATTAACGATCTTGCCAAAATCTGGTTTTAAAGCTGCTCCACCAACAAGTCCGCCATCGATATCTTTCTGTGTGAACAATTCAGCTGCACTTGTAGCTGATACAGAACCGCCGTACTGAATACGAACAACTTCTGCTGTATCATCACCATAAAGTTCTGCGATACATTCTCTGATCGCTGCACATACTTCCTGAGCCTGTTCTGTTGTAGCAACTTTACCTGTTCCGATTGCCCAGATTGGTTCGTATGCAATAACAGCTTTTTTAGCCTGCTCTTCTGTTACATTTAAGAATGCAATTTTAATCTGCTGTCTGATAAAATCAATTGTAACACCCTGTTCTCTCTGTGTTAATGATTCTCCACAGCAAACGATCGGTGTAATACCATGTTCAAATGCTTTCAGTACTTTTTTATTAACTGTTTCATCTGTTTCAGCAAAATATTCTCTTCTTTCTGAATGTCCAATGATAACATATTTTACACCAACATCAGTAAGCATTGATGGAGAGATTTCTCCTGTGTAAGCACCGCTTTCTTCATAGTACATATTTTCTGCACCAATCTGAATATTGCTTCCTTTTGCAGCTTCAAGAGCTGGAATGATATCAATTGCTGGTACACAGAAAACAACGTCTACTGCATCAGTTGCAACGAGTGGTTTTAATGTGTTGATCAGTTCTACTGCCTGGCTTGGAGTCATATTCATTTTCCAGTTGCCGGCTACAATTGTCTTTCTTGCCATAATATTATCTCCTTCATTCCTGTTGATCAGGATTATTTATCATTAGCTGCTACGACACCTGGAAGCTCTTTACCTTCTAAAAACTCAAGAGAAGCTCCGCCACCAGTTGAAATATGAGTCATTTGATCACCAAATCCAAGCTGATTTACAGCTGCTGCAGAATCACCGCCACCGATGATCGTAGTTGCGTCTGTTTCAGCAAGTGCTTTTGCTACAGCGATTGTTCCTTTTGCAAGAATAGGGTTTTCAAATACACCCATTGGTCCGTTCCAAACAACAGTTTTTGCAGTTTTTACTGCTTCAGCAAACAGGTTTGCTGATTCTGTTCCAATATCAAGACCCATCTTATCTGCTGGGATCTGATCACATGCAACATTTTCTACTTCTATTTCAGCATCAATAGGACTTGGGAAAGAAGCAGCAATTTTTGTATCTACAGGAAGAAGTAGTGTTTTCCCTAATTTTTCAGCTTTTTCAACCATCTCTCTACAGTATTCAAGTTTTTCATTGTCTACAAGAGATGATCCAACTTCCATACCTTTTGCTTTTAAGAATGTATATGCCATACCACCACCAATGATCAGGGTATCGCATTTTTCAAGCAGATTGGAAATAACGTTTAATTTATCCGCTACTTTTGCTCCACCAAGAATTGCAACGAATGGTCTTACAGGTGTATTTACTGCATTACCAAGGAAGTCGATTTCTTTCTGCATCAGGTAGCCAACGACTGCTGTGTCTACAAGCTGTGCAACACCAACATTTGAGCAGTGTGCTCTGTGCGCTGTTCCAAATGCATCATTTACAAATACATCACAGAGAGAAGCAAGATCCTGGCTGAATGCTTCACCATTTTTTGTTTCTTCAATTCTGTAACGTGTGTTTTCAAGAAGAACAACATCTCCATCATTCATTGCTGCAACAGCTGCTTTCGCATTAGGACCTACTACTTCAGCATCCGCCGCGAACTTCACTTCCTGTCCAAGAAGTTCAGCTAATTTCACTGCAACAGGTGCAAGTGATAATTCTGGTTTTGGCTCACCCTTTGGTTTACCAAGGTGGGAACAAAGAATTACTTTACCACCATCAGCGATCAATTTTTTAATTGTAGGAAGTGCTGCTGTCAGACGGTTCACATCTGTGATCACGCCTTCTTTTAATGGTACATTGAAATCGCATCTGCAAAGAACGCGTTTTCCTTTTACACTGATATCATCAACTGATTTTTTGTTTAACATTTTGGATACCCTCCATAAAATTTAGTAATGATTTTCATCATTAAAAAGAGTCCGATCCTATGGACCGGACCCATTTTGGATCTTGATGTTACGAACTAAATACAGATTATGCTAATTCAGCAAAGTATTTAATTGTACGAACCATCTGGCTTGTGTATGAATTTTCATTGTCATACCATGATACAACCTGAACCTGTGTTGTTCCATTGTCAAGTTTGGAAACCATAGTCTGTGTTGCATCAAATAATGAACCATATCTGATTCCGATTACGTCTGAAGATACGAGTTCTTCTTCTGTGTATCCGAAAGATTCTGTAGCTGCTGCTTTCATAGCTGCATTGATCTGATCTTTTGTAACTTCACCTTCAACAACTGCTACTAAAATAGTAGTAGATCCTGTAGGAGTTGGTACACGCTGAGCAGAACCGATTAATTTTCCGCTTAATGCAGGAATAACAAGTCCGATTGCTTTTGCTGCTCCTGTTGAGTTAGGAACGATATTGCAAGCTGCTGCACGAGCTCTTCTTAAATCTCCCTTTGGATGAGGTCCGTCAAGAGTCATCTGATCTCCTGTGTAAGCATGAACTGTTGTCATGATACCAGATTTGATTGTTGCAAGGTCGTTAAGAGCTTTTGCCATAGGTGCAAGGCAGTTTGTTGTACAGGAAGCTGCTGAAATTACAGTATCTTCTGCTTTTAATACGTCGTGGTTTACATTGAAAACAACTGTTGGAAGATCATCTCCTGCTGGTGCAGAGATAACAACTTTTTTAGCGCCTGCTGTAATATGTGCAGATGCAGATGCTTTTGATGTGAAGAAACCTGTACATTCAAGTACAACGTCTACTCCAAGTTCTCCCCAAGGAAGATCTTTAGGGTCTCTCTGAGCATAGATTTTGATTTCTTTTCCTGCTACAGTGATGGAATCTGCTCCAGCGGTAACCTGATCGCCTAAAGCATATCTACCCTGAGCTGAGTCATATTTTAATAAATGTGCAAGCATAGTTGGATTTGTTAAATCGTTGATTGCAACTACTTCATATCCTTCTGCCCCAAACATCTGTCTGAAAGCAAGACGTCCGATACGTCCAAAACCATTAATTGCTACTTTAACTGCCATGTCTAATTCCTCCTAGAATGATTAATATAATTTTTGATGTAACCATAATTACCTTATGATTGTCAAATTTTTATCAGCACGTATATTCTACACAATCCGAACAATAAATTCAAGATGTAAATTGAAAAATCTTGAATATTATTATTATGATGTCTGTACCTGACTTTTTTATAAGGTTTTTTTTGCTTTTTCAGACTAAATCATATAAAATATTATTGTAACTGTCAATGTGTTCTTACATTATGAAAGGATGAAATGAAATGGCAATAAAAGCTGATTATCATTTACACTCCAGTTTTTCCGGAGATTCCACCGCTTCCATGGAGGATATGATCAAAACCGGTATTGAAAAAGGTCTGACGCACCTTTGTTTTACAGAACACCATGATGTCGATTTCCCCTATCAAGAAGGACAAAAAGCTATTTTTTCCTTGAATCCGGATGCATTTTTGTATGATCTGATCCGTTACAAAGAAAAATACGATGGAAAGATCAAACTTTTTTACGGCGTGGAGCTTGGACTCCAGAAACATGTAAAAAAGGAAATCCTTCAATTTGTACACGAAAATGATTTTGATTTCATTATTGGATCTACTCATATATGTCATGGTAAAGATCCCTATTTCGACTCCTATTACGAGGGTCGTAATGAAAAAGAAGCTTTTGATGAATATTTTCTCACTACACTTGATAATATAAAATCTTTTGATTATTTTGATGTCTGTGGGCATCTTGATTATATTGCACGCTATGCGAACGAAAGAGGATTCCGCTATACCTATTCTGCCTATTCCGACCTGATCGATGAGATCCTTCTTCTTCTGATCGAAAAAGAAAAGGGAATCGAATTAAATACCGGTGGTTATCGCTCTTCTCTGATGCTTCCAAATCCAACAAAAGAAATCCTGATTCGTTACCGTGAACTTGGTGGAGACCGGATCACGATTGGTTCCGATGCACATAAAGCTGCTCAGGTAGGAGATTATTTTGCTGAAGCTGCTTCTTTATTAAAAGAAATAGGCTACAAATATTATTGTATTTACGAAAAACATATCCCTGAATACAAGCCATTATAAAAACAGAGGCGGTTACCGAATGGTTCCGCCTCCAAATACGTATCCGTTTTCATAAAATACAACTGCTTGTCCGGGTGTGACTGCTCTGACAGGTTTATCAAAAACACAATCCAGAGAACCATCTTCATTTTTTCGAATCGTACAGTATTCGCCTTTATGACCATATCTGATCTTGGCCAGTAAATGTTTTGATTCTATAAGGTCGTCTTCCAGCATATAGTTTACATGATCACAGATCAGTCTGTCCGAAAAAACATCTTCACTTTTTCCGATCACGACTTCATTTGTATCAGGTCGGATCTTTGTTACAAATACAGGATATCCCAGAGCAAGATTCAATCCCTTACGCTGTCCTACCGTGTAATGTGTAATTCCAAGATGTCTCCCAATCACAAGTCCATCTTCCGTCACAAAATTACCCGCTCCAGGCACTCTTTCACCAGCTTCATTTTGTATAAATGCAGCATAATCATGGTCCGGAATAAAACAAATTTCCTGACTATCTGCTTTATGAGCAACAGGAAGTTTGTTTTCAATGGCAATTTTTCTGATTTCATCTTTTGTGTAATCACCAACAGGCATTAATGTCCTTAAGAGCTGTTCCTGGGTCAGGTTATACAATGCATAGGTCTGATCCTTCTCCGCTGTTTTGGACATTTTAAGTGAATACCTTCCACTAGGTACTTTTTCTATTCTGGCATAATGACCGGTCGCAATATAATCTGCACCAATCTCCAGACTTCTTTGTAAAAGAGATTCCCATTTCACATATCTGTTACACGCAATACAGGGATTTGGTGTTTTTCCTTCCAGATATGCATTCACAAAATAATCGATTACATTTGTTCTGAACTCCTGTTTGAAATTCATGACATAATATGGAATATCAAGTGCCTGAGCAACCCTTCTGGCGTCATCCACAGCTGTCAGGCCACAGCAACCACCTTCCTGCTCGATCTGTTCTGTTTCTTCATCCTGCCAGATCTGCATGGTAACACCGATCACATCATATCCCTGCTCTTTTAACAAACAGGCTGCGACCGAAGAATCAACTCCACCCGACATTCCGACAACTACTTTTTTATTCATAGGTCTCTTCTTCCTCACCATCATGAATATCTGTCTTTGGCTGTGACAGTCCTTCTATTTCTATTCCATTTTTCTGAGCGTAATCCCATAATGCGGCATGAATTGCTTCCTCTGCAAGAAGGGAACAATGTACTTTTACCGGTGGCAGCCCGTCAAGTGCATCAGTAACAGCCTTATTTGTGATTTTAAGTGCTTCTTGAACAGTTTTTCCTTTTACCAGTTCCGTTGCCATACTGCTTGTAGCAACTGCCGCACCACATCCAAATGTTTTAAACTTCACATCCTGGATGAGTCCATTTTCATCAATATCAAGATACATACGCATGATATCACCGCACTTTGCATTACCTACCGTACCTACGCCGCTGGCATTTTCTATTTCACCCATATTTCTTGGATTCGAAAAATGATCCATTACTTTTTCACTATACATATGATTAACCATACCTTTCCTTATATCAGTATAGAATATTCATATTCTACACCGCTTCTTTCAGTCCCTTTTCAGGTCATTACTGATGTTTTTTCTTATAATCTTCATAAAGTGGTGACATGTTTCTGAGATATTCCAAAATCTCTTTTATTTTTTCTATTGTAAAATCCACTTCTTCTTTTGTGTTCTCTTCACTTATTGAAATTCTAAGTGATCCATGTGCTTTTTCATGTGGCAGACCAATAGCAAGTAATACATGGGATGGATCCAAAGAACCTGATGTACATGCAGAACCACTGGATGCACAGATTCCTTCCATATCAAGTTTGATCAGAAGCGATTCCCCTTCTACAAATTCAAAACCAAGGTTAATATTGTTTGGAAGCCTTAACGTTGGATGACCATTTAATCTTGCAAAAGGTACTTCTTTCAAGGTCTTATTGATCATATAATCACGGAGTTCTAATTCTTTCAACGTCTTTTCTTCCATAATAGAAAGTGCACGCTTTGTAGCAGCTCCCATCCCAACGATTCCAGGAACATTTTCTGTTCCCGCACGTCTGCCTCTCTCCTGCTGACCTCCATGGATAAAGGAACGGGACTTCACACCTTTTCTAATATATAAAAAACCAATTCCTTTCGGGCCATTCAGTTTATGTCCACTTGCACTCAGCATATCTATATTCATTTCATCAACTGATATCGGAATCTGCCCAAATGCCTGTACTGCATCTGTATGAAATAATATCTTATGTTCCTTCGCGATCTTACCAATTTCTATTACAGGCTGTATTGTTCCAATTTCATTATTAGCAAACATAATTGAAATGAGAATCGTATCTGTTCTGATTGAACGTTTTAATTCATTCAAGTCGATCAGACCATACTCATCAACCGGAAGATAAGTCACTTCAAATCCACGCTTTTCGAGATAATGGCAAGTCGACAATACAGCATGATGCTCAATCGAGGATGTTATGATATGTTTTCCTTTCGATTCATAAGCTTCTGCCGTAGCGATCAATGCCCAGTTATCAGCTTCAGATCCGCCTGCTGTAAAATAGATTTCATTTGATTCGGCACCAAGTGCACCGGCAATGATATCTCTTGACTGTGTGACTGCCTTCTTGCTGGTTCCAGCTAATGTATAGATGCTGCTTGGATTCCCAAAATATTCTGTGAAGTAAGGAAGCATGGCTTCCACGACCTCAGGTGCAGTTTTGGTAGTAGCTGCATTATCAAAATAAATAAATGATTGTTTCTCTTTATTCATAATCTTACCCTGCTTTCATTTCCTAGTAATCCACTTCGTATTGTGTGTTTTCATAATAGCACCGCATTTTTTCAGTGTCAATATGCGAGGTTCTAATATATTATAAAGAAATTATAAACTGATAGCAAGTCAGCCTTCGTCATTCGTTACATTTTCTTGCACAACATCAAAAGATATACTATAATAGACATGCTTTTGCAAACGAAACCAAAGGAGAATAATTATGGGATTCAATTTTATCAGATTACTTCCTACCCCTCAGGAAATAAGGGAAGAATATCCTCTTCCACCCGCTCTGCTTCAGATAAAAGAGCAGCGTGACCGCGAAATCAGAGATGTGATTACAGGGGTATCCAATAAATTTTTAGTGATCATCGGACCATGTTCAGCAGATAATGAAGATTCCGTCTGCGATTATATTAACAGATTATCAAAACTTCAGGAAAAAGTATCTGATAAGCTGATCCTGATTCCAAGAATATATACTAACAAGCCAAGAACTACAGGTGAAGGTTACAAAGGAATGGTACATCAGCCTGACCCTGAAAAGCAACCTGATTTTTTACAGGGACTTATTTCAATGAGAAAAATGCATATACGTGCGATTTCAGAAACTGGTCTGACTGCAGCAGATGAAATGCTTTATCCTGAAAACTGGGGATATGTTTCTGATATCCTTTCTTATGTAGCAATTGGTGCTCGTTCTGTCGAAGACCAGCAGCATCGTCTGACGGTAAGTGGTTTTGATGTACCAGCCGGTATGAAAAACCCTACAAGTGGTGATTATTCAGTCATGCTGAACTCAGTTTATGCAGCGCAACACCCGCACTCTTTTATTTACCGTGGTTATGAAGTGACCACTACCGGAAACGAACTTGCGCATACTGTTCTCAGAGGCGCTGTGAACAAGCACGGAAATTCTATCCCGAACTATCATTATGAAGACTTGCACCGTCTTTTTGATATGTATAACGAAATGGATCTCGTTAACCCTGCTACCATTATTGATGCAAATCACTCCAATTCCAATAAAATGTATCAAGAACAGATCCGGATCGTGAAAGAAGTCATGCACAGCAGAAAGACCAGTCCTGATATTCATCAACTTGTAAAAGGTGTTATGATCGAAAGTTATCTGGAAGAAGGTTGTCAAAAAATTGGTGACGGTGTTTATGGAAAATCAATAACGGATCCATGTCTTGGCTGGGAAGACAGCGAACGACTGATCTATGAAATCGCATCCTACGAATAAATAAAATAGAGAAACCTAAAAAAGCACATCCCATTATCCTCTGGGATGTGCTTTCATATATACGTCTTTTATTTTACTATTTGAAAGATGTGCATAGATCTGAGTTGTAGAAATGTCAGAATGTCCAAGCATTTCCTGTACACTTCTTAAATCCGCACCATTTTCAACAAGGTGTGCTGCAAAGGAATGCCTGATCGTATGAGGTGTAATATCTGCCTTGATTCCTGCTTTTTTTGAATATTGTTTGATGATCTTCCAAAATCCCTGCCGACTCATTGGCTGACCTGCACAGTTCACGAATAAGGTCTCTTCGTCCTCGTCTTCAAGGAGAATACATCTCGAATGGTCTATATATCTGGAAAGTGCTTTCCTTGCCTGAGAACCAAGCGGAATCATTCTTTCTTTATTATAATCTCTACAGATCAGATGACCCTGATGTAAATTGATATCAGAAAGTTTTAATGAAATCAGCTCACTTACCCGGATCCCTGTTGCGTATAAAGTTTCAAGCATTGCCTTATCCCTGATTTCCTTTGGGGTATCTGCCTTTGGCTGATTCAGCAACTGAACAACTTCATCAGACGATAGTACTTCTGGAACTCTCTTTTCAATCTTAGGTGCCTTTAGTATAAATGTAATATCATCCAGATCAGCCTTCATTTCAGATAAGAAATGAAAGTATGCTTTCAAAGAAGCAATATGCCTGGATACTGTTGCTGCAGCAAAACCACTCTGGTTCAAATGATCAAGATATGATGTCAGATGCGTCTTTGTAATCTCAGATGTATGAAACACACCCTGCTTATTCATATATTGCATCATTTTGTTCAGATCTCTTTTATAAGAAAGCTCAGTATTTAATGATGTTTTTTTATTATTCTGCAGATACGCGATAAACGACTGAATCTCTCTTTCCATAAAAAGTCCAAGCCTTTCCTCATAAATCCGGTTTCGAACGTCTAACCATCATTATAAAGAGAATAATTCATAAAAGCAATGGATTTTTGGATATTTTGCTGAAAATAAGCTGTTTTTACATTTTATACTTGGCTTTATATGCTAAAATTGCTGAGATTGTTTTATTGTCTTCAATTCTGCCATCAAAAATCATCTCTGTCAGTTCATTCAGGGAAAATTCTCTGATATGAATGAATTCATCTTCATCCAGATCCTGTTCTCCTTTTTCCAGATCAAAAGCAACATAGATATCAATTTTTTCATTACAAAATGCTACTGCTGTTCTGATACTGATCAAAAATTCAATATTCTGGGTCTTATATCCTGTTTCTTCCGACAGTTCTCTTTTTGCTGCATCAAACGTTGGTTCTTCCGGTGAGTCAAGACCTCCAGCCGGAATTTCCCATGTATACCGATCCAGCGCATTACGATACTGGCGTACCATAACTATATTACCTTCAGCATTGACCGGTACGATGGCAGCTGCACCTTTATGTCCGATAAAATCCCATTTCACGATATTCCCGTTCGGAACTAACACTGTATCTTTATAATAATCAATAATTGATCCCTTACAGATCAGTTCTCTGTCTAATCTCTTGAACTCTTCCATTATGCTTCTAATTCCTTTGTAAAAGACTCAATTCGATCCAGTCCTTTTTCAATCTGTTTCATACTGATCGCATAAGAAAGTCTGATATGATTTGGGAATCCAAAATCAGCACATGGTACTACAGCGACCTGTTTTTCTTCAAGCAATATTTCTGTCAGTCTGTCAGCTGTTCCGACTACTTCTCCTTTATATTTCATAGAAAGAGCTTCTGAACAGTCTATGAACACATAAAAAGCTCCTTTAGGCTCCAGACATGAGATATGAGACATTGCTGCGACTCGGTTATACATATAGAGTCTTCTATCATTAAACTCTTTTTTCATTGCTTCTACAGCGTCCTGAGGGCCTACGAGTGCTTCCAATGCTGCTTTTTGAGCGATGGAGTTCGGATTGGATGTCGCATGTGACTGAACAGAGCTCATAAGCTTAGCAATTTCAACCGAAGAACCTGTATATCCAATTCTCCATCCTGTCATGGAATAACTTTTTGACAGACCACTGCATGTAATGGTTCTTTTGTAGATTTCTTCATTTAATGAAGCAATACTGATATGTTTTTCTTCTCCATAAATCAAATACTCATACATTTCATCAGCAACTACAAAAATATCATTTTTCACTACTACTTCAGCGATTGCTGTAAGTTCTTCCAGTGTATAGATCATACCTGTAGGATTACTTGGTGAATTAAGAATAAGCGCTTTTGTTTTATCAGTAATGACTTTTTGAACCTGATCTGCAGTTACTTTATATCCGTTCTCTTTTGATCCTTCAATATAAACAGGTACACCATCAGACAGTTTTACCATTTCAGGATAGCTCAGCCAATATGGTGCTGGAATGATTACCTCATCTCCTGCATTTAAGATCGCATCAAAAATATTAGATAAGGAATGTTTTCCACCATTGCTGATCACGATCTGATTTGGTTTATATTCAATTCCATTAAAATCCTTGAATTTTTTACAGATTGCTTCTTTTAACTCATTTGTTCCAGAAGCAGGAGTATATTTTGTAAATCCACTTTTGATTGCAGAAATAGCTGCTTCACAAACATTATCAGGTGTATTAAAATCTGGTTCACCTGCTCCAAATCCTACAACATCGATTCCACTTGCCTTCATTTCTTTCGCTTTTGCTGTAATTGCTAATGTTGAAGATGGTTTTACAGACTGCGCTTTTTTTGATAATGTTAATGCCATATTTTCACCTCATATAATATTTTGGGATCATAACCGCGTTATGTCCGTCTACGGAATACATATGTTTACCAGTGAAACATATGCTTTGCTTATTTTACTACACTTTTTTATTCTACACAATATACATAAAAATTTTTTTTCATTTTTAGCAAAGTGTTTATAAAAGCATGCTCTGTTTCTGAGTTATTGGTAAATTTCACAATAATTACACAGATAATCAAAAAAATAGCAGAAGCTTATCCTACGGATAAAACTTCTGCTATTATCATTCTAAACAAGATCAATACTATTTCGCATAATCTATTACACGACTCTCACGAATAACATTGATTTTAATCTGTCCCGGATAGTCAAGTTCTGCTTCAATTTTTTTAGAAACATCACGTGCCAAAAGCACCATATCCGAATCACTGATTTGTTCAGGAACTACCATTACACGAATCTCTCTACCTGCCTGAATAGCAAATGATTTGTCTACACCTTTAAAATTGTTGGTTATATCTTCTAATTGTCTTAATCTGCTGGTGTAAGTTTCCAGCGTTTCTCTTCTGGCTCCAGGTCTAGCCGCGGAAATCGTATCTGCTGCCTGCACAATACATGCAATCAGAGATTGCGGTTCAACATCACCATGATGAGATTCTACCGAATTAATAACGATTGCTGACTCTTTGTATTTTTTACATAGTTCAACACCAAGCTGAATATGGGATCCTTCCATTTCATGGTCAACCGCTTTACCAATGTCATGAAGCAGTCCTGCACGTTTTGCCATTCTGACATCAAGTCCCATCTCTGCAGCAAGTAATCCTGCAAGATGTGCAACTTCAATGGAATGTTTTAATGCGTTCTGCCCATAACTTGTTCTGAATCTCATTTTACCTAATAGTCTGACCAATTCAGGATGTATTCCGTGAACACCTACATCTAATGTAGCCGCTTCACCTTCTTCTTTGATCATAACTTCAACTTCTTTTTGAGCTTTTTCGACCATTTCTTCAATTCTGGCCGGATGAATACGCCCATCAACGATTAGTTTTTCAAGGGCGATTCTAGCAACTTCTCTTCTTATTGGGTCAAATCCCGATAAAATGACTGCTTCCGGTGTATCATCAATGATCAAATCAACGCCTGTCATTGTTTCAAGAGTTCTGATATTTCTTCCCTCTCTACCAATGATTCTACCTTTCATTTCATCATTTGGAAGCTGTACAACAGATATTGTAGTTTCGGATACATGATCAGCTGCACATCTTTGAATCGCACTGACTACATATTCTTTTGCTTTTTTATCTGCTTCTTCTTTTGCTTTGTTCTCAAGTTCTTTAATTAATATTGCACTTTCATGTTTTACTTCATCTTCAACAATTTTTAACAAATACTCTTTTGCCTGTTCGGAGGTTAATCCTGAGATTCGTTCCAGTTCCTGTACCCTTTGTTCGTTCAGTTTTGCAATTTCTTCTTTTTGTCTTGCGATCTCTTCTTCTTTTGCCGAAAGATTTGATTCTTTCTTTTCAATCGCTTCTGCCTTCTTATCGATGTTTTCTTCTTTTTGCTGAACTCTGCGCTCAAATCTCTGGATCTCAGCCCTTCGTTCTTTGATTTCTTTGTCTAATTCATTTTTAGTACGAATTGATTCTTCCTTGACTTCGAGCAGTCCTTCGCGCTTCTTGTTTTCAGCTATCTTAAGAGCCTCATCAATAATCTCTCTTGCTTTGTCCTCCGCATTTCCAATCTTTGTCTCAACAATTTTCTTTCTGTAAGTTGTTCCAAAAAAAGCACCTGCGGGAACTCCGACAATCAGAGTTACAATAACAGCTATTACAATACCAGCCATGTACAGGAGCACCTCCTTATTTAATTTTCATTGTTCTAATATCATGATAGAATATTATATAATATATTCTAATTCGCAATTTACAACACTTAAATTTTAAACTGAAATGCAAGTTATGTCAAGCAAAACTAACAAAGCTTTCCCTGTATATCATGACCCTTCTCCGTCAAATTGACAGGAATTCACTTCATTTTGTATGATATCTGTTGAAAATCCCTTTCTGTAAAGATAGGCACTCATTTTTTGTTTTTCTTCATATGACGCATCAAGACCGCAGAATTTTTTCTTTTTTAATAAAGACCGGACAGCTTTTGCTTCCGTTTCCCTGCTACATTCCGCTTCTCCGAACAGGGTATCGATCAGTGTTTTATCTATACCACGATTCATTAACTCCATGCTTAACTGTTTTCTGCTTTTTCTTTCAACTCTTGAAGCAAGGTAAGAAATTGCATACCGTTCATCATCCAGATAATGATATTCTTTCATAAATTCAATTGCAGTATCAATACAAATCAAAGGATAACCACCTTCTTTTAATTTGCATCGTATCTGGTGTTCTGTATATTCTCTTTTAGCTAGTAGGTTTGCAGCTCTCAACCTTGCTCTCTTAACAAGAACTCCTCCAACAATTTCATTGTATGCAGCTTCTGAAATTTCTTCCTGTTCTTTTATGCCATATAACTTTAATTCGCCTTTGTATAGAACAAAGGCGAATTCTTCATCGATAAATATTTTACTTCTTTTCCTGTCAAATTCACTAATACCAGTGATTAACATAGCAAGGATACCTCTTCAGCATATTCACCAGAACAAACAGACCTTATATCATTTATCTGCCTTATCCAATGATTTCTTAGATGTTTTTTCATTTACTTCTTTTGTTTTACTTTCTTTACCAACTGATTGGACTTCTGAATCTGTATCAGATGACTGTAAATGATAATGCTCTCTTACTTTCTGTGCGACAACCTTACAGATTTCCGGATTCTCTTTCAAAAAGACCTTGGCATTTTCACGTCCCTGACCGATCTTATTTTCTTCATATGCATACCATGCTCCACTTTTGTTAATAATGTTGCATTCTGCGGCAAGGTCAAGAACATCACCTTCATATGAAATTCCCTGTCCAAACATGATATCGAACTCAGCTTCTTTAAATGGCGGAGCAATTTTATTCTTTACGATCTTTACTCTTGTTCTATTTCCGATCACTTCTCCTCCCTGCTTTAGGGATTCGATCCTTCTTACATCAAGTCTAACTGAGGAGTAGAATTTAAGTGCACGTCCACCTGTTGTTGTTTCCGGGCTTCCGAACATAATTCCTACTTTTTCACGCAACTGATTGATAAATATAACAGTACAGTTAGATTTACTAATGACAGCAGTCAGTTTTCTTAGCGCCTGTGACATAAGTCTCGCCTGGAGTCCGACATGTGAATCACCCATATCACCATCAATTTCAGCTTTAGGTACAAGTGCTGCAACGGAGTCGACCACTACAATGTCAATTGCACCTGATCTGACCATGGTCTCTGTGATCTCAAGAGCCTGCTCACCATTATCCGGTTGAGAAATATACAGATTATCGACATCAACGCCTATATTCTTGGCATAAACAGGATCGAGCGCATGCTCAGCATCAATAAATCCTGCGATCCCGCCCATCTTCTGTACTTCCGCAATCATATGCAGAGTAACTGTTGTCTTACCGCTTGATTCAGGTCCATAGATTTCAACTACCCTTCCTCTAGGTATTCCTCCAAGTCCCAGTGCAATATCCAGACTAAGGGAACCAGTCGGTATCGTTTCTATATTCATCTGCGCTGATGAATCACCAAGTTTCATCACCGCACCTTTTCCAAATTGTCTTTCTATCTGTCCTAATGCAGCATCTAATGCCTTTAACTTTTCTTCTTTGATCATATAGTCTCCCTCTCAGAACGTTTGTTCTGTAACATGCATTAAGAATAAAACATTTGTTCGATTTTGTCAAATATTTTTTCTTATTTTTTATTCTTATTTACGTATATTTTTATCTGATAATTATAAGGATAGCTCGACTGAAACGTCTTGACAGCCATGTCATGACAGCCATGTCTTGACAACCATGGTGGCTGGTATATAACAGATTGGTACGGTTTTATTCAAATTCAAACATAATTAAACTATAGCACACTCAGCTTATGGGTGCAATCAGTTCTGATCCGGCAAGACCTTATTATAAGAATGACAGGGCAATATATTTACCCTGTCATTTTGAAATCATTCTTCAGTATCTCTCGATATATTGGTCATACTCTTTAAACGTAACTGTTACCCATCCATAATAATCTGAAACTGTATAGTTGTATCCGATCTCCAGTCCAAGTGGTGTAAAGAAGACAATGCTGGTGGAATCATCATTCAAATACTGCAATAATTCTACATTTGATATACTGTCCAGTCCTGATATTCCTGTCCCATTCTGAAGATCACTTTTATCTCTAAATGCTTCTGCAAATTCTTCATTGACAGATATGATCGAACTATTATCCAATATCATTCCACTTGTCAGATCGATATTGATCCCGTATAGTGTAAAGCCACTGTCTCCATCAATTGACCAGTTCTCATCCAATACAACGCTAAGACTGTTTTCGTCGTTATACGAAATGTAAGAGTCAGAATAATATTCGATATATCCCTGATAATCATCAGTCTCCTGGTAGGACTCAAAATATGAATCAACATAATAGCATGTCGTTTCCCGTATTTTTTTATTTAATGTATCAATATTTGGTATGTTACCTTCCAACTGAATATATGCGACTTTAAATGTTACATTTCCTTCTTCTGAAACATATTCATAATACTCTCTGTTAATACCATATGACACATCATAATCAATACTGTCACAAAGACTTTCATAATAATCTGTCTGGAAACTATTACGATCATAGTTCGTATGATCGCCTCCCCACATATTAACATATCCATCAGCAAGAAATGGATCCTCGCCATTTGAAACTGCAGGTTCCTTTTCTTTTGAAAGATCTGGCACAAAGCTTCTTTCGATCTGTTTTTCTCCCTGTATGCCCAGCTGATCTTTTACTTCGTTGACCACAAAGCCGCCAAAATAAAGCGCAATACCGATCAACATAATAAATACCGCAGCTGTAAGCGCAATCACAAAGCCAACTACAAGTCTTTTATTGCCGGAATGGCTTCCACTCCTGTAATGGCAGCTCTGGCAGACGCCATCTTTTGTTAACGCTCCGCATTTTGGACAGAAGTCATATTTACTATTATTTTCATCCATATCACTTACCGCCTTTTTTTTAAAATTTATTTCTTATCATGCTTCACGCAGTTTCTGATCAATGTCAATGCATATGCAACTGCACTTTCTCTGATTTTAGTTCTGTTTCCCGAAAAATGATACTCTTTGACAGTGACAATACCATTCACACTGCATGCCATATAAACCAGACCGACCGGTTTCTCTTCACTTCCCCCGTCAGGTCCTGCAATCCCTGTAATCGCTATGGAAACATCTGCTTTTGTCTGGTCGCAGATTCCCTTTGCCATCTTTTCTGCTGTTTCTTTACTTACAGCGCCATATTTTTCGAGGACATTTTTTTTCACTCCAAGAAATTTACGCTTTGATTTATTAGAATAAGTTACCATTCCCGTTTTATATACTTCTGAAGCGCCGGGCACACTTACCAGTCTTGATGAAAGCATTCCACCTGTACAGGATTCTGCGACCGCAAGTGTGAATCCATTATTTTTCAGCAGTTCGATCACAGACATTTCAAGTGTGATATCCGGATCCGTTGTGTAGACAGCATCTCCGAACCTTGCTTTTAATTCATTGACCAGAGGTGTAACAAGTTTCTGTGCTTCCTGCTCATCATCTGCCTTGGCTGTTACTCTAAAGTGCACCTCACCGGTCTTTGCATAGGGTGCGAGTGTTGGATTATCCTGCGTATCCATCAGATCTTTAACGATCGTTTCAGCTTTACTTTCACCAACACCACAAAGTTTAACAGTTCGGGAATAAATAACTCCCGGCTGTTTTTTTCTTAAAAATGGAATAATCTGTTCCTCGAACATTGGAATCAGCTCATTTGGCGGACCCGGAAGCAGTATAATGGCTTTTTCGCCTTCATCACAGATGATTCCAGGAGCCGTTCCGTTCTCATTATTCAAAACGATACATCCTTCAGGTACAAGTGCCTGTTTCCAGTTATTTACAGTAATTTCAAGATTTCTTTTTTCAAAAAATTCCTGTATTCTGTCTTTTGTGGTGTCATCCATAATCAGTCTTTTTTGAAGGACTTCTGCTGTGATTTCTTTTGTCAGGTCATCCTGTGTAGGACCAAGTCCACCTGATAAAATCAGAATATCTGACCTGCTTAATCCATTTTTTATTGTTTCAGCAATTCGTTCAGCATTATCCCCAACTACCGTCTGATAAAAACATGACAACCCTGCATCTGCACATTTTTGTGCCAAAAATGCAGCATTTGTATTTACGATATTTCCAAGTAAAAGTTCTGTTCCAACTGAAATGATTTCTACAACCATTTACTTCACATCCTCTTTCATGACATTTTTATTTTTTATAATATAATCAACAAGTGAAACCACGGTTAAAATCAAGGCGATTGCAGTGACTATTGCTGTGACCGGTCTGATCATCTGAATATCCGCGATCAGTAAGCAAATCATGATCATCTGAAATGTCGTTTTGAATTTTCCCCAGTAACTGGCTGCAATTACAACACCATTATCACTTGCAATCAGTCTGAATCCGCTGATAATAAATTCACGGCTTATGATTATTACTACAATCCATGCTGGAAGTCTGCCTAATTCCACAAGACAAATCATGGCAGCACTGACAAGAAGTTTGTCTGCAAGCGGATCCATGAATTTCCCAAAATTGGTGACTAAATTATGTTTTCTGGCTATATGACCATCCAGCAGATCCGTAAGACTTGCCACTACAAAAATAATCAGTGCTGTCCAGTCAGCCGCCCCGCCAAGCAGATCCGACAAAAGAAAGAAGACAAAAAACGGAATCATGACGACCCGTATGATAGTCAGCTTATTTGGTAAATTCATAGTATTCCTCCATTATTCTTGTATGATCTCTCCAAGCAGATCATATTCATTCATGCCTGTCACTCTTACCTTGCAGAAATCTCCGCTCATAAAACTTCGTTCTGAATCAAAAAATAAAAATCCATCTACATTCGGAGCATCTTTATATGTTCTTGAAATATATACATCTTCATCAGCGACTTTTCCTTCGATCATGACTTCAAGTTCACTTCCGGTCATTCTGTCAGCATTTCCAAATACGATTTCCTGCTGAAGTTCCATGATTTCTGTCTGTCTTGCCTGCTTTATTTCATCACTAATCTGGTCTTTCATTTCAGCTGCCGGCGTATCTTCTTCCGGTGAATAAGTAAATACTCCCAAACGGTCGAACTCCATTTCATCAACAAAATCCAAAAGGACTTCATGATCTTCCTGCGTCTCACCAGGGAATCCGGTAATCAGTGTCGTCCTGAGACAAATATCTGGGATTTCACTACGCAGTAATTCAATCTTTTGTACCAATTGTTCGCGATTTGTACGTCGCCCCATTTTCTTCAGGATTCTGTCTGATGCATGCTGAATCGGGATATCCAGGTAATGACATATTTTACTCTCTTTTTTGATTACAGCAACCAGTTCCGGTGTGATTTCTTCCGGATAGCAATATAGAATTCTGATCCATTTCAGGTCTTCAATATTGCATAATTTTTCTAAAAGCTGTGGTAATTTTTTTTCTCCGTAGAGATCCATTCCATAAAGTGTTGTCTCCTGCGCGACCAGAATCAACTCTTTTACACCATCTGCGACAAGTTTTTCTGCTTCTGCCAAAAGTTCTTCCATTGCAACACTGCGGTAATTCCCTCTGATTTTAGGGATGATACAGTAAGTACAGTGTTTGTCACAACCTTCAGCGATCTTAAGGTAAGCATAATGCCCGCCCGTTGTGACCATTCTTTTTTTACCACTATGTACAGGGAGGTCTAATTCCCTTATATATTCATGTCCATTTCCTGTCAATGCGTCTTCCACTGCCCGAACGATCATATCAATTGCTGATGTTCCAAGTATTGCATCTACTTCAGGAATTTCTTTTTTGATTTCTTCTTGATAGCGTTGTGCTAGACAACCCGTCACAATGAGCGCCTTCAGATTTCCTTCTTGTTTCAGCCGTGCCATCTCAAGGATCGTTTCTATACTTTCCTCCTTGGCATCATTTATAAAACAACATGTGTTCACAACAATTACATCTGCATCTGTTTCTTCATCCGTAATGGAATATCCTTTTTCTGTCAGATTTCCAAGCATTACTTCAGAATCAACTAGATTTTTATCGCATCCAAGCGATACAAAAAAAAGTTTCATTAAACACCTATCCATTAAATCTTATTATTCTATTATTTTTACGAGTTTCTTTCTGTATTATAACAACTGAAAAAAAGAGAAAGCATATTAAGCATTTCTCTTTTTAAGCTATTTTATTCTTCTTCAACGCCAGTAATCTTTATTTTCGACTGACTCAGCTCTTCAATTGCAATTGACAGTGGTTTCTTACCTGCTGCTTTTACCAGTGGTTCTTCACCTGCAATGATCTGTCTTGCTCTTTTTGAAGTCGCCATAACAATTGAATATCTACTGTTGGCAACCAGTTCCTCGCCCTGTTCTACCTCTTTGTTTACTACGTTCAATAAATCAGTATAAGATGGATGTAACATATTATTCTCCTTTCGAAAGATCTTTTAGATCATTTCTCATATTCTCTATAAATTTCATATTTCTTGCAGGAACATTGTGCGATGCCAAAATCATCTGATGCATTTCATCAACACATACTTCCAGATCGTCATTGATAACGATATACTCATAAGCTTCAATATCTTCAGCTTCTTCTGTTGCTCTTTGCAATCTTTTTTCAATTACTTCTTCTGTTTCAGTTCCTCTGCCATTGAGTCTTCTTCTGAGTTCCTCAATACTGGGAGGCATTACGAACAAAAGCAGTGCGTCTGGAAACATTTCTTTTACTTTTAAAGCACCCTGGATCTCTATCTCGAGAATAACATCTTTCCCTTTTATAAGTTGCTCCTCTACATAATTACGTGGTGTTCCATAATAATTATCGCAGTAGACAGCATGTTCAACCAATCCATTTTCTGTAATCTTTTGTTCAAACTGTTCTTTCGTTACAAAAAAATATTCTTTTCCATCCGTTTCGCCCAGGCGTGGTTCTCTCGTTGTCATTGATATGGAAAGAGAGTACGTATCATACTTTTCAAGCAGACGCTTCATCAATGTCCCTTTACCCGCACCTGAAAATCCGGATACAACAATTAATATCCCACTATTCTTCATTTGTTTCTCCATTGTCTGCATAAGCACGGTTCGCTATTGTTTCAGGCAGTAATGCCGACAGTACGATCTGATTATTTTCCATAAAAAGCACTGCTTTTGTCTTTCTTCCACAGGTCGCATCAATTGCAATTCCTTCTTCTTTTGCCTTTTGCACCATACGCTTAACAGGTGCTGATTCAGGACTGACCACTGCAACAATTTTTCCTGTATTTACAATATTCCCAAATCCTATATGAATTAATTTATTCAAATTCTCACCGCTCTACTCAATATTCTGAATCTGTTCTCTGACTTTTTCAATTTCGGTTTTCAATTCGATCGCACGATTGGAAATTTCAAGATCACTTGCTTTTGACAGAATCGTATTAGCCTCTCTGTTCATTTCCTGTGCAATAAAATCAAGTTTTCTACCTATACTTCCGCCTTCGATCAAAGTGTTCCTGGTTGTCTCAATATGACTTTTCAATCTGACGATCTCTTCATCAACACAGACCTTATCAGCAAAAATTGTGACTTCAGTTAAAAGTCTGTTCTCATCAACTTTGGTATCTCCAAGTAATTCTTTTACTTTTTCTTCAAGCTTGTTCTTGTATTCAGCAATGATTACCGGTGCTTTGTCTGAAATAAAATCAACATGTTCCAGCATTGTATTCAGTTTACCCACAAGATCCTCTTTCAGATGTTCTCCTTCAGTAATCCTGGTCTCAACAAAACCTTCTGCTGCACCTCTAATGGATTTCTCAAGAGTTTTCCAAATTTCTTCTTCGTCCTGTGTCTGCTCTTCCATAGAAAAGACCTCTGGATATCTAGAAAGTGCTGAGATTCTGATATCGTTTTCAAGCGAAAAATCCTGCGCCATCTGGTTCAGGTAATTCATATATTCACGTGCTACTTCTTTATTGTATTTGATACAGATATTATTTTCACTGAAATCTTCATAAGAAATAAAAATATCTACTTTTCCACGCTGAATATAATTTTTAAGAAGGTTCCTGATCGAAGTTTCAAAAAAATTAAGTTTTTTGGGCATTTTGATATTCGTGTCGAGGTATCTGTGATTTACCGACTTCATCTCAACTGTAACTTTACGGTTGCTTTCTTCAATCTCACATCTGCCAAAACCCGTCATGCTTTTAATCATATCTGTTAACCATTCCGCACGCTTCGAGCATGCTTTTGATCCTATGACTGAACACGATTTTTGTTCATCATTTTAATGGAAATTTTACATACTTCATTATATTATAGTTCAATAGCCCTATATCGTCAAGGTAAACACAGGCATCATTTAACATTTGCCTGTAGGCTCATTAAACATTTGCCTGTAGGCATCATTTAACATTTGCCTGTAGGCTCATTAAACATTTGCCTGTAGGCATCATTTAACATTTGTCTGTAAGCTTCATTCAATATTTTGTCTGTCTTAATCTAAAGATCTTTTGATTCCTTACTGATCCAAAACACTTTCAATTCCGGATATGTCACAATCGATCATCATGGAATAATTTGTATAATATACAACAAATCCTGGTTTTCCGCCACCTGGCTTTTTGACATTCTTACGCTCTGTATAGTCGATCTCTACTTTTTCATTGCCACGTGCCTTAGAATAAAATGCCGCAAGTCTTGCTGCTTCTTCATAAGTCTTATCCGGCAGTTTATCTCCATTCGTTTTTACGATCACATGTGAACCAGGAATTCCTTTTGCATGGAACCACATATCATTACCTAATGCGAACTTAAATGTAAGTTCTTCATTCTGTATATTATTTTTGCCAACAAAGATATGATAGCCATCCTGGCTGATATAATGAAATGGTCTGCTTACAATTCGCTCTTTCTGCTGTTTTCCTTTTCTCTTCATGTGTCCACTCAGAATCAGTTCTTCTTTGATCTGCATCAGATCAGATTCATGTAATGCAATATCAAGTGCATTCATCACAGATTCCAGATGTTCGATCTCTTCTTTCGTTTCTTTTGTCAGAACTGATAATGCTTCGAATGTTCTCTTCAGTTTATTGTATTTTTCAAAATACTTCTTGGCATTGTCCAGAGAACTCAGATCAGGATCTAATGGAATTCTGATCTGTTCATTTGTGTAATAATTTAATACATCTGCCATACGGCTTCCTGCAACGATCTCATAACCATATGTATGAAGCAGTTCACCATAAATCCGATACTGTTCTTTTTTTTCAGTATCTTTTAGCTGTTTGAGCTGCAGATCATATTTTCTGATATTTCGTTCTAATGCTGTCTGTACGATCCTGCGAAGATCGATCGATCTCTGTCTGATTCGAACGATCGTGTTCTTTTCAGCATAGAACTGCTCAAGAAGTTCTGAAATCGATGAAATATGTTTCGTATTTTCATTCTGATAACTTGTCAGCGCAACTGCACTGTATTCTGCCGGAACCTGGTTTTCATAAACGATCACTGGATCATATTTTCCTTCCTGAGCTGAGGATATAATCGAACAAAAAGCCCGATAGACCCCATCAGCCTGTTCATCTGTAATACTGTTCGTCGGAAGATCCGCATCGATTCCTGACCTATAACAGATTTCCTGTGCGATCAGTGGAGAAATCCCCATATATGACGTATAGACTGCCTTTTGAAGTGGCATGGACTTACTTCTGATCGTATTGCAAAAGTCCTCCTTTGATTCAAGGATCGGAGACCTCTTTCCCTGCGTATCCGGAATAAAATATTCTCTTCCGGGCAGGACTTCTCTCACAGAGCTGACCATGGTCGAAATTCTTTTAATACTGTCAATGATTGTGTTTTTTTCGTCACAAAAAATGATATTACTATGCTTTCCCATTAATTCGATATATAAATATTTTCTGCACAGATCTCCCATCTCATCTAAATGTTCCACTTCCATTTTGATTACTCTTTCGAGTTCCGGCTGTGTAATTGAAATGATTCTTGCGTTCTGAATGTGCTTGCGAAGCAACATACAGAAAGTGGGTGCCGTCATTGGGCTTTGTTTGTTCTGTGAAGTGAAATAACACAATGGTAAAGACGGATCTGCTGAGATAAGCATGCGATACTGGTCTTTTCCATTTTTAAGTGTTAATAAAAGTTCATCGTTTTCAGGCTGGGCAATTTTCATGATCCGCCCACCTATTATTTTATCGTTACATTCCTTTACAAGACACGCAACTGTTAATCCGTCAAAAGCCATATATTGCTCCATTCTTAATCTTATTCTTTTCTATTGTACTACATCGACATTATTTCTTCCATCATTTCACAACAAAAAAAGACTTCAGAATCTCTTCCTCTGTCCCTGCATAATCTTCTCTTATTTAATTCATTGCTGCAATCTGATTTCGAAGAAAAATCATTTTATGATCAACTTCTTCAATGAGCAGTGAATATTTTTTTAATTCTTCACCAATTGCTTCTGCTCTCTTATCTGTCTTTTTATATCTGAACTGATAATCAAGTTCTGCCCAGTAATCCATCGCTGATGTTCTCAGCTGGATTTCTACCGTCACCCAGTGCTGTTTTTTCGCCAGAACGACCGGCATTTTAATGATGACATGTAAACTTCTATATCCTGAATTCTTCGGATTCTTAATGTAATCTTTAATCTTCACGATCCTGATTTCCTGTGAATAGAGCAGTGCATCAAGAATACGATAAAGGTCATCTTCAAAGAGACACACCGCCCTGACACCAACTATATCATTCAGATAATCTTCCGCTTCAAAAACACTTGCGTGATAACCTTTTTTCTTTAACTTTGCAAGTACACTTTCTTCTGACTTGATCCTGCCAGTGATACTTTGAATGATTTTCCTTTCACTTTCCAGAGACAGATCGTCATGAATGATCTCAAGCCTTGACATGACAAGTTTTTTAGCCGCATTCCATTTTAAGATCTGTTGTAACGGATAATCGGAATGTTTTGCTTTCTGTTTTTCCATAAAACTACCTTTCTGATTTTTTATACCTTCATCAGTTTAGTATTTTTATGGAAATACAGATAGCATCCTCCTGTAAATCACATGTAATTTTCACGTAAAATAATATTGCTTTATTTCTGAAGAATTTGTTTGAGTAAATAAGTTCTGTTAAATGGAATGGAAAAGTAATATCCGTCAGCTATTTCTTTGCTTTTTTCCATGATCTCGCGTGCAAGCATGACTCCGGTCAGTTCACCTTCTTCTTTGCTCATATCAACACGATAACGATCAATCACTTCATCCGGCACTTCAATACCAGTCATCTCATTTTTCATAAAAACAGCATTCTTTCTGCTGACCAGTGGCATAATACCACACAATATGACTGCTCCCGTTTCATTTTTGATCAATCTGATCCGTTCCAGATCCTGATCAGAAAATACTGGCTGTGTCATGAAGAAAGACGCGCCCGCTTCCAACTTTTTCTTCACACGGCTTATTTCAACCTCAAGATTTCTTCTTGTCTGATTGATCGCACCGCCATAAATAAGTGGATCATGCCTGAACTGTTCTTCATTCATCTGCTGCATGATTTTCATCATCCCGATCGAATCAAAATTAAATACACTTTTTATATCTCCCCTGGCATGGACCGGTACCGGGTCTCCTGTTACGACCAGAAAATTCTTCACGCCATTCATATATGCACCAAGAATCTGGGATCGGATCGCAATGGCATTTTTATCACGACAGCACACATGGGGCATCACACAAAGTTCTGTTTCATGTAATACTTTCACCGCCATAAGTACCGAATCAGCTCTTGTTCGTCCTGACGGTGAGTCAGGGAAGTTTACAACATCAACATCGCACTGCCTTAAAATATTGGCTGCATCCATAATATTGCCCGGATCTGCATTAAGCGGTGGAGATAATTCTATTGCTATGATCTTTTTTTTATGCTTGTTTTTGTAAAAACTATGATCCCGAAGCTCCGGCTCCAGATTGTCTTCTGTCAGGATTTTGTTTGTTTTCGGTCGATCACTGACATTTGCCATTTTAACAACATCTGCAATATATTCCGGATCCGTACCACAGCAACCACCCAGGATGTGGATCCCTAGTTCACCAATTTCCTTCATTTTCTGTGCAAAGTATTCTTTGTTTCCAAGAAATTCAACTCTGCCGGCAGTTTTATCAGGATAACCGGCATTTGGTAAAGCCGAAAGATATAGATTCTCAGGAAATTTTGCCTGTTTCAGAATACGCAAAAGATGTCCAGGCCCAACTCCACAGTTGAAACCGATCAGATCCAGTTCACTGGTATTAGATGCCCATTCAAGAATTCTATGAACTCCAATTCCATGTTCTGTATATCCATGCTGATTCAGTGCGAACTGTACCATGATGAACGTATCCTGATTGCGTTGCCTGATTTTACCAATCAGTTCAGAAAGGCCTTCTATATCTGAAAATGTTTCGAAAAGTATGATATTTGCACCCTCATCAAGAAACGTTTCCGCTATTTTCAGATATTCCTGATCAATTTCCGGTTTCATATCCTGATCTGTTAGCTCAATAGGTCCTATATCAGCTGCAATATATACTTCTTTTCCCGACTCTTTTACAGCCTCTTTTGCAATTTCAAATCCGGCTTTGATATATCTTACAGTTTCATCCCAGTCACATTGCAGCGATTTCGTATTTGCTGAAAATGTATTCGTTCGTATCATCCTGGCGCCTGCATCAATATAGTTCTTATGAATCATCTTGACCTGATTACGGTCTGTCAAATTTGCTTTTTCAGAAAGCCCTCTGTTTCCCATTGATGCATAATAAGTACCAAACGCACCGTCACTTATTATATGGCTTTGTCTGAGGTATTCTCTTATTTCCGTCATATTATTTCCCAATCAGCCAATCATACATTTCCTGATATTTTTTTGCCGAAACTTTCCATGAAAAATCCGTTGCCATTCCTCTGTCTACCAACTTATTCCATTCACGTTTTTTATTATAATATACGCTTTCTGCATAACGGATCGTCGTTAACATCTCATGTGCATTATAATTGGTAAAAGAAAATCCTGTACCATCGTTTTCATATTCATTATAAGGTTCCACTGTATCTTTTAATCCACCCGTCTCACGCACGATTGGAACCGTACCATATCGTAGTGAAATCAACTGGCTCAGACCGCAAGGTTCAAACAGAGAAGGCATTAAAAATGCATCGCATGACGCATATATTTTATGTGATATCTCTTCGGAATAAAATATATTTGCAGAAACCTTACCATGATATTTCCAGTCAAAGTGACGGAACATATTTTCATATTTTTCATCGCCTGTTCCAAGCACAACAATTTGTACATTATCATGGCACAGTTCATCCATGACGTGTGCGATCAGATCAAATCCTTTTTGATCAGTCAGTCTTGAAACAATACCGATCAGGAATTTTTTATCATCCTGTTCCAGACCAAGCTGAGCCTGCAACGCACGTTTGTTTTTGATCTTTTCTTTCCTGAAATTAATTGGGTTATATGGATAATCAAGATACTGATCCGTCTCAGGATTGAATTCATCATAATCTATACCGTTTACGATTCCTCGCAGATCACTTTGTCTCGCACAAAGAAGTCCATCCAGGCCTTCACCGTAAAATTCTGTCATGATTTCATTTGCATAAGTACTGCTGACTGTTGTAATGGCATTTGAAAACACGATTCCACCCTTTAAAATATTGGCATCTTTATATGCTTCGAGTTTATCAGGCGCAAAGAAATAAGATGGAAGACCTGTAATTTCTTTCATGGAAGGAATATCCCATTTACCCTGAAATTTAAGATTATGTATCGTCATGACAGATTTGATTCCACGGAAGAAGTCTCCCTGGTGAAATCTTTCATTCAGATAAACAGGAATGAATCCCGTCTGCCAGTCATGGCAATGTATGATATCAGGTCTGAAGTCAATGATCGGGAGTGCTGATAATACTGCTTTGGAAAAATAGGTGAACTTAAGAATATCAAGATAAGGATCCTTGCTATATGGAGTCGTCTCACCAAACAAAGCCTCATTGTCAATAAAATAATACGTAATTCCTTCAACCTCTGCTTCAAAAACACCTACATACTCCTGTTTCCAATGAAAATCCATATAAAAATGAAACTTGTATTGCATCATATCTTTCAGTTTCTGTGAAATACATGAATACTTTGGCATAATGATCCTGACATCAAAGTACTTTTTATCAATACATTTTGGAAGAGATCCAATGACATCAGCCAGTCCTCCTGTCTTAATGAATGGAACACCTTCTGATGCTGCAAAAAGAATCTTTTTCATGGTCATACCTCCTGAATTTATCTTACGAATTTCTGGCAAGTTTTGTTTTAGCCGCCAGTACTTTTAAGTCCTTTGCGTTGTTGATCACTGCCTCTGTAATATACTCTCCACCAAGCATTCTGGCAAGTTCTGTAATACAGCCTGTTTCATCAATTTGTCTGATCTGTGTTTTTGTCACTCCCTCTGCTGCATCTTTTTGAATGATAAAATGACGATCTGCCATCGCAGCTATTTGTGGGAGGTGTGTAATGCAGATGATCTGGTGCGTATTTCCCAGAATTGATAATTTTTCAGAAACTTTCCAGGCTGTCTTTCCACTGATTCCCGAATCAATTTCATCAAAGATCAGTGTTTCAATCGAATCTTTGCCAGCGATTACCGTTTTCAGCGCCAACATGATCCTTGACAATTCTCCACCACTGGCTACAAGTGAAAGTGGCCTGAGCGGTTCACCCGGATTGGTCGATATCATAAATTCAACTTCATCCCATCCATCGCTTCCAATCGTTTGCTGATCTCTGACCTGTATTTCAAATTGAACCTGTAAAAAATTCAATTCCTCCAGTGAAGTGACCAGTATATCTGCCAGCTCCATCGCAAATTTTCTTCTGACAGAAGTAATCTGTACACATAGTTTGTTCAAATCAGATTCAAGACTGCTGCAGATTTCTTTCTTTTCCTTTAAAATTTCATCGTAATGATATAATAATTCAAGTTTATCTTCTGTCTTCTTCTGCTGTTCCAAAATGCCGGATAACGATAGTTTATATTTCATTTTCAAATGATTCAGCAGATCAAGTCGTTCCTGGACCGTTAAAAATTCCTTTTCTTCAAACTCAAGATCCATCATATAGTCCTGAATGCTTCTGTTAAATTCGTCTGTTAATATTTCAAGGCTGGATAAAGTTTCTTCCAGACCATTTAGATTTTCGTCAAACTCAAGAACCCCTTTTAATTCTCTTGCCGCTCGCCCGATCATTTCAGCCGCACCATTTTCATTTCCCATCATCTGGTATATTATTCCGGCTGTTTCTGTAATCTTACGGGCATGAAGCATTTTTCGATATGATTTTTCAAGTTCTTCATCTTCTCCTTCTTTCAATTTGGCTGTTTTGATTTCATTTTGCTCAAATTCAAGAAGTTTGATCTCTTTTTCCCTGCTGCTTTCATTCAATGTCAGTTCATGCAATTCTTTTTTTGCAGTCTGGTAATGTTGAAATTTTAAGGCCAGTTCTTTTTTCAATTCAGTTAGTTCACTTTTTGCATATTCATCAAGAAACTCAAGATGCTTTCCGATATGAAACAAAGACTGATGTTCATGCTGTCCATGTATATCGATCAGCACTGAAGAAATATCCCTTATTGTTTTTGCTGTGACCGTTTCTCCCGAAATCTTAAATATACTTCGGTTGGGCATGATCTTTCTCTGTATCAGTAAAATTCCATCTTCTTCGATCGGTACATCCATTTGTCTGATCTTTTCAAGAAGCTTTGCGTCACTGACCTGAAACGTTAATTCGATCAGCGCATACTCCGCACCGTTTCTGATCAGATCATTGTCTCCTCTGGCACCAAGTGCAAGATTAACGGACCCAATTATGATAGATTTTCCTGCACCGGTTTCACCTGTCAGAATATTAAGTCCGCTTCCGAACTCTACCTCTTCTTCATCGATCAATGCAAGATTTTTCACGTGTAAACTAAGCAGCATAGCATATTCTCCTTATGTATCTCCAGACATAAAAAGATCCAACACAAATACATCTTCCTATAGCATATTGTTGATTTTATTCATAACGTTTTTTGTTTCTTCCACACTTCTGCCTGCCGCCATTATGGTATCATCTCCGGCAATACATCCGACTATTTCTTCAAATTTCAATGCATCAATTGCAGCCGCCACTGCCATCGCCATTCCGGAAACCGTTTTAATGACAAGAATATTTTGTGCTGTATCCATAGAAAGATATCCATCCCTTAGGACTCTGATGTATTTATCATTCATGTGATCCTCTTTTATATTTGTTACCACATATTTCTGTCTGCCGTCCTGAGAGGGCATTTTTGTTAACTTTAATTCACGGATATCTCTTGATACTGTAGCCTGTGTCACATCAAATCCTGCCTGCTTCAGTAATTTCGCCAGTTCTTCCTGTGTTTCAATCGTTCTTCGTTCGATCAGTTCGATCATTTTATCCTGTCTTTTTTGTTTCATATCACGACTCACTCATTTTCTCATGAAGGGTTTCAAGGAAACTTACCTGGTTCAGTTTAATTATCTTAAGTGTTTCTTTTGATCTTGTGATCTGCATGCTGTCTCCTGTTTTCAGGATCACTTTATGTCTTCCGTCATAACTTGCTTCCACTTCCTGATCCTGACCTTCTCTTCCGGGTCCGATCTTGACTTCTATTACATCATCCGATGACAAAACAATACTTCTGGTTATAAATGTATGCGGACAAATTGGTGTCAGTACCATCAGACTGGCTTTTGGATCAACAATTGGTCCTCCCGCAGACATATTATAAGCTGTCGACCCAGTCGGTGTTGATATGATGATACCATCGGCTGTATAAGACTTCAAAAGCATACCATTTACATAAATATTGTAATTCAGGATCCTCAATGATGAAAATCTTGCAATGACAATATCATTCAGTGCATTGGAGGCTTCTACAACTTCATCATTTCTGATGATCCTTCCATGAATCATCATTCTGGATTCAATTTGGAAACGGTCCTGAATTAATGCATCAAGTGCAGAGTCAATACTGCTTTTTTCTATCTCTGCAAGATAACCGATTCTTCCAAGATTCACGCCCAGCATCGGAATTTCTTTGTGAAAAGTATCTCTGGCCGCCTGTAGCAGCGTACCATCCCCTCCAAGTACCAGAATACATTCCGTATCATCCGGTATTACAGATCCTTCCATATAATTTCCTGCAGACTGATAGGAATCATTTGTGACTTTGATTTGATAAATGCATTGGTGTGCATCCATAAAATTCTTAATTTTTTCAGTTACCTGAAGATCGATGTCTTTTTGCTCGTTTACAATGATAAAAAATCGTCTCATCCAATCTACGCAGCTTTCTACAGTATTTGATGTGCCTTTGCTACAATTGCGTCTGCCTCATCCGAAAGTTCTCCTTCAAATGATGAAATACCTTCTTCTTTGCTCAAATGAACCAGGTACTCAATATTTCCTTCCGGTCCTTTAATTGGAGAATAATCCAGATTTTTAACATAAAAATCATTCTCCATTGCGAAACTCGTTACGTTTCTTATTACTTCAAGATGTATTTCAGGTTCTCTGACCACACCCTTTTTGCCAACCTTATCTCTGCCAGCTTCAAACTGCGGTTTGATCAGACAGACCATTTCGCCATTTTCTTTTAACAACTCTCTTGCAGGTATCAGAATTTTATTTAATGATATGAAAGATACGTCTACCGAAGCAAAATCTAAACGGTCATTGATATCTGCCGGCGTCATATATCTGAAATTCGTTCTCTCCATGCAGACAACACGAGGATCATTGCGAAGTTTCCAGTCTAACTGTCCATGTCCCACATCAACTGAATATACCTTTACTGCCCCATTTTGAAGCATACAGTCAGTAAATCCACCTGTTGAAGATCCAATATCCATGCATACTTTCCCTTCAAGTACAATGCCAAAGCTCTGCATTGCTTTTTCCAGCTTGAGTCCACCACGGCTTACATAACGAAGCGTATTTCCTCTGACTTCTATGACCGCCTTCTCTGTATGAAACATGGTGCCCGGTTTATCTTCACGCTGTCCATTCACAAAAACATCTCCTGCCATAATGATTGCTTTGGCTTTTTCTCTGGAGGACGCATGCCCTGCGTTTACTAACAGAATGTCTAGTCTTTCTTTCATATTACCCCCGAACAGAAGACAGAATTTGATCAACAATCGAATCCGCATCTATCCCGATTTCTTTTTTTAACTGGTCAACATTACCATGTTCTACATATTCATCCGGGATCGTAATATTGATTAGATCTGGCTGATCTTCAAGTTCATTCAGAAATGCTCTTACTTTTTCCCCATAACCACCACTCGCCACATTTTCTTCCAATGTGACAAAAAGTGTGTGTGTGTGTGCATATTCTTCTAAAATATCTGTGTCGATTGGTTTTATAAATCTTGCATTTACAAGTGAACATTTCATCCCGGAAGAATTTAATTTTTCTCTTACCTGTTCAGCTATTTTCACCATGCTTCCCACAGCAAACAATGCAATCTCGGATTCTTCATAAATCACTTCACTTTTTCCATATTGGATCGGCTCTCTGAAATTTTGCAGCCCATCATAAGCTTCACCACGCGGATAGCGTAATGCGATCGGCGCCTGAAATTCCAACGCAAATTTCAGCATATCAGAAAGTTCCCATTTGTTTTTAGGTGCCATGATATGCATATTAGGAATAGATGATAAAAATGAAAGATCAAAAATGCCCTGATGCGTTTCACCGTCACTTCCAACGAGACCCGCTCTGTCAATTGCAAATACAACATGCAGATTCTGAATGCATACATCGTGCAAGATCTGGTCGTATGCCCGTTGTAAAAATGAAGAATAAATTGCAACGATCGGCTTCATCCCTCCTGCTGCAAGTCCTGCAGCAAAAGTCACAGCATGCTCTTCTGCGATTCCAACATCAAAAAAACGTTCTGGATAAAGATTCCGAAATCTTTTTAATCCGGTACCGTCAGGCATGGCTGCCGTGATTGCAACAACATTTTCATCTCGTGCTGCAAGCTTGACCATGACTGTTGAAAATACATCTGTATAATTCGCTTTCTTTTTCATACTGACAGGAAGACCGGTTCTGATATCAAAAGGTTCCGCTCCATGAAAACGTGCCGGATGACGTCTCGCCGGTTCAAATCCTTTTCCTTTTTCTGTCAGGATATGGACCAGTACAGCATTTTTACAACGTTTTGCTTCACGAAATGCACGCACCATATCATCAATATTATGACCATCAACAGGCCCAAGATAGGTAACTCCCATCTCTTCAAAGAACATCCCTGGAATTACAAGCTGCTTCATACTGCTTTTTGCTTTTCTGATACTCGAGACAACAGAATCACCAATTGGCAATCCTTTTAATGTGTTATAGATTCCTTCTTTTAGGCCAAGGTATCCATCTGCAGTCCTTAAATTATTCAGATATTTTGAAATTCCACCTACATTTTCCGAAATAGACATATTGTTATCATTTAAAACAATAATATAATTTGTTTCAAGTCGTCCTGCATTATTTAATGCTTCATATGCCATACCACCCGTCAGAGAACCGTCTCCTATCACTGAAACGACTGTATGCTTTTCATTTTTCAGATCTCTGGCCTTAACAAGTCCAAGTCCTGCCGAAATGGAAGTAGAACTGTGTCCTGTGTCAAAACAGTCACATTCACTTTCTTTTCGTTTGGGAAATCCGCTCATCCCGCCAAACTTTCTAAGCGTTTCAAATCCATCCCGTCTGCCTGTTAATAATTTATGGGTATAAGACTGATGTCCGACATCCCAGACAATTTTATCTTCTGGCAGATTCAGGGAAAGATGCAAAGCCATAGTGAGTTCAACAGCACCCAGGTTGGATCCAAGATGCCCACCAGTTACACTGATTTTTTGTATCAGAAAATTTCTGATCTCATCAGCAAGCAGCGAATAAAGCCCTTTATCTATTTTTTTAATATCATTTTCGCATTCGATCTGTTCTAATATCATTATGTAACCTCTTATTTTTCCCTTGCAATCATACTGCAGAGAAGTTCATTTAAAAACAAGTTATTATATCCGTTATGAGTCTCTATGGATTTTAAAATATCTATGCCTTCATCTGAGAGTTTTTTTACCTGCAATTTGGAATTTTCAAGTCCATTCAGTGTAACATATGTTACTTTGTTATTTTTATCATCGCTACCGGTTTCTTTTCCAAGAACCTCCAGGGTGCTGGTGATATCAAGGATGTCATCCTGGATCTGAAAGGCGATCCCGATCTTATTCGCGATCTGTTCCATTTTATTGACTTCATCATCTGTTGCTCCGGCCAGGATCGCACCAATCATCATGGATGCTTCAATTAAAGCTGCCGTCTTATTTTTATGAATAAATAAAAGATGTTCCAGGTCGACTGAATCACCAATATTTTCTGCAAGAATATCGGCTGTTTGACCCCCGATCATACCATCAATTCCAGCTTTTTTTGCAAGAACATTCAAAGAGCACAGGCATATTCCCATTTCATCTGTATCGATCTTAGCTTTTAAAACAGTTTCAAAAGCATAATTCAGCAATCCATCACCTGCAAGAACCGCCATTCCTTCCCCAAATACAGCATGTGTAGTCTTTTTACCTCTGCGATACAGGTCATTATCCATACTTGGAAGATCGTCATGCACCAGTGAATAAGTATGAATCATCTCAATTGCAGCCATGAAAGGGTAAATCAGCTCTGATGTGCCCTGAAATAACTGATACACTTCAAACATGAGCATGGGTCTGATTCTTTTTCCACCTGCCAGTAAGCTGTAATTCATGGCCTCTCTGACTGTCCGGGAATAGCCTGCTTCTTCTGGGAGATATCTTTTTAGATTCTCTTCTAAATAAAGTATTCTGTTTTCAAGTTCTGTCTTAAAATTCATTCAGATTACCACTTTCATCAATCACAAGTACTTTTTTCTCAACTGTATCAATCTGCTCATTACAAATTTTCAATAGTTCCATCCCTTTTTGGTATGAATCAAACGCTTCTTCTAAAGGCATTTGGGTATCTTCCATTTGTTTAACAATTAATTCTAATTCTGTAAATGCCTGTTCAAGTGTTACTGTTGTTTTTGTAGTCTTCTTCACACTGCTATTTTCACTTTTCTTACCAGCCATCTGCTTTCCTCCGTTTAGTCATTTCGGTCACAGGAACACTTTTCATTCAGTTCACATGCCAATTTCATTGACTGTCGCACGAAACGAACCATCATACAGCCTGATCGTAAGTTCCTGGTCATTGTAAATGTCATGAATCCCACCGATCATTTTTCCATTCACTTCTGTCAGATATCCATATCCTGGGGCAAGACGTGCTGCTGGAGACAGACCATTAAGCTGCTGTGCAAGAAAAGACAGCCTGTATTTTGAATCTTTCAGATGCATTTGCATAAGATCCTGAAGCTTTTCTCCTGAATTCATAAGATATACCCTGGATTCCCGAATTCTGCTTTTAGGACTTTTGTGATTCAATTTCAATGCGTATGATTCATATCTTTTTTTCTCTATGTTGATTCTGAGCAACATTTCACGTTGTAGTAGTGATTTCATATGCGAAAGCTTATCTATCACGACCTGGTATGACATCACTGCTAATTCTGCTGCTGCAGAAGGCGTTGCTGCCCGCAGATCCGCAACAAAATCTGCTATTGTAGTGTCTGTTTCATGTCCTACCGCTGAGATCACCGGTGTATGACAATCAAAGATCGCCTGCGCTACCGCCGGTTCGTTGAAAGCCCAAAGGTCTTCTATACTGCCTCCACCTCTGCCTGCTATGATCACATCGACTGACGCTTTATCAAGTATACGAATACCTTTTGCAATACTTTCCGCTGCTTTCTTACCCTGTACAATTGCAGGGTATAAAATGATCTGAACAGAAGGATTTCTGCGTTTTGCAATTTGAATAATATCCTGGACTGCCGCACCTGTTGGTGCAGTCACGACTCCTACTGTTTTACAGTTTGAAGGAATTGGTTTTTTATACTCCTGGGAGAACATTCCCATTTCTTCCATTTCAGATTTGAGTTTTAAATACTTTTCATAAAGCTCTCCGGCGCCCTGAAGTGTGATTTCCTTTGCATATAGCTGATACTTTCCATCACGCTCATACACTTCAACACTTCCGTTCACTACAACTCTTTGTCCTTCTTCAATCCTGAAAGAAAGCCCTGAGCGATTTCCGGCAAACATAATGCATGCCATACTTCCCGATGCATCCTTTAACGTAAAATAAATATGTCCAGAAGAATGGTATTTACAGTTACTGACTTCTCCTTTTACCGAGATGGCAGTTAGTAAAAAATCCTGCATGAACATATTTTTAATATAAGCATTCACCTGTGAAACGGAGTATATACTTTTCATGTCAATCCCTATTTGGCAAATTTAGCCAATATCCCGTTTACGAAAGAAGGTGACCCATCCTGACCGTACTTTTTCGCCAGCTCTACTGCTTCATTAATTGCAACAGAAGTTGGTACATCTTCATCAAATCTGATCTCATAAACAGCAAGACGCAATATGGTCAGATCTACCTTCCCCATACGTTCTGTTTTCCAGCCTTCAGCGATTTCATTGATCATTGTATCGATCTCGCTTTTTTTCAGGACTATATTTCCATATTTTTGTGTAATATACTCCTGATCGTTCTCAGAAAATACCTTTTCATCATCTTCAAAAAAAAGTTTTTCCTGTTCTTCCATTTCTTCCGGCTTATTAAATTCAATTCTGAACAGTAATTTGAAGATCTGTTCTCTGAGCTCTCTTCTTCCCATGTATTTTTCCTCATATATATCAGAAGTGTCTTCCGCGAAAGCGAAAGACACCTTCTCTTATTTTTATCCTACTGATTCGAAGACATATTTACATTTGCAATTCTGATATTGACATCAGCAACTTCAAGACCTGTCATGTTTTCAATTGCTGTTTTTACTTTTTCCTGTACTTTTTTACTTGTAGTAGGAATGTTGAAACCATATTCAAGTGTAATTGAAAGATCCACTGTTACAACGCTGTTGATCACATCGACCTTGACACCCTTCGTAAGTTTTTTCATTCCAACTTTGCTCATGATCTCATTTGATATATTGCCATACATAGCAGAAACGCCATCCACTTCAGTTGCTGCCAGACTAGCGATCATTGCAACTACATCATCCGCAATTTTTACAGAGCCAATATTTTCATCCTCTTTTAATATATATCCATTTTTTTCTGTTTTTTCCATAATAATAACCATGCCCTTTCCAAAAGTCTGGTAGCCTGATAAAAATCACACTCTGACTTCTCAGCTTTCTATTATCTGTCATTTATTATAACAAAATCAATTATTTTTGCATAGTCCAAAATCAAAGCCAGAAACTGATCGTCAAATATTCCTCATTTGTTGTATAGGCAACTGTTTTGGTCTCATTCGATAGAAACTCAAATATTTTTTGTTCATCGATCAGATTCTGTGTGACTGCTGTGTATACTTCCTGGGAAGATGCTTTAAAAGTCAGGTAATTTTTCCCTTCCTGATAAGCTTTTTGAAAAAGCAGTGACACGATTTGATCATCATAATAAGTAAGGTATGTTCCTTCTCTGACATAGTAATTTGCTGCTATGGAATTGCATATCGGCAATTCAACAACATGATCCACAATATGCGTCCTGCTGATTGCATCTGTTGTAACACAAAGATAATCATAGTTGATCAATGGAAGCTCTTGCTCGGATGCATCATAATTACTAGGTTCAAATCGGTAAAACGCATCTCCCCATGTAGCATCTACATAATAGGGTTCCCCATCGACCCATACAAGGTTCCAGGCATGCCCTTCACCTGTATTTACCTGTCCTATGACCAGCGTTGCTCTGATGCCTGCCTTGTTCAATAGATACTGCATTGTCTTTGCATATCCCTGACAGACTGACTTCTGATACATACATACTGAAACCATATTCTGATTTTCTAATGCTGAAAGATCATATTCTGTATGATCGATCAAATACTCATAGATATACTTAACTTTTTCATATTCACCCGCGTCTGGACTGATTCCCAAAAAACACTGTGAAGTATATGCATCTATTTGCTTTTTTGCTTCTAAAACCTGATCCTCATCCATTGTATAACTGCCACTAAAAGCAATTCTCTGGACTTCTGCGTCCAGTGTATACTTTGTATAGGTATAACCTGATACATAAAAAATTTCCGGGTGATCATTCATGACGCATTGAAATACCTTGTCGATTTCCTCTTCCAAAACAGATGAAACTACAATTCCATGCGCTCTTTGTTCAAGGATCGTTACTAATTCAGCATACAGGAACTTCTCTTTTTCATTTAATCTGCCAAAAGAATACAGACCGGTCTGACCTGATATGATTCGGCTGATTCCTTCTTCATTTAAACCGATTTGATTCCTTTTTTCAACATCCTCGTCCGGTATTCCTTCTGCATCATCTTCAATATCATATTCTGTTATATTGAATTCTGTTGTGTCTTGTTCGGATTCCGGTGTCTGCGCAGTTTCTTCCTCGTGAAATTCGGGGGTTACCTGCTCATTTTTTTCCTCAACATAAGTATTGCAACCGTTTAAAAGCAATGTACAGATCAAACCTTGGAAAAGCAGAATAGAAATTCTTTTTTTCATTCAAACCGTCTCCAATTTATGTATGACTTATCGTCCAAATTCTGATAGCTGAAGTCCCTTATTTCGATCCAGTGTCATTCCTATGCTCCATTGATTAATAAATAGGAGCAATGGATTTCCCTTCAGATCTTTAATCTTCTTCATATCTGAAGTTCCGACCAGTTTATCCAAATCAATTTCGTCTTTATTTTCAATCCAGCGTATATACTCATATGGGAGTTTTTCCATTCGGATCTCTACATTATATTCGTTCTCAAGTCTGTATTTCAATACTTCAAATTGAAGCACACCAACTACACCCACAATGATTTCTTCCATCCCGGTATTATATTCCTGGAAAATCTGAATTGCACCTTCTTGTGCGATCTGTGAAATTCCTTTTATGAACTGTTTTCTTTTCATTGTGTCCATTTGTCTGACTCTTGCAAAATGCTCAGGAGCAAAAGTTGGAATTCCTTCAAATAAAAAGGAGTCATTCGGCATACAGATCGTATCTCCTATTGAGAAAATACCCGGATCAAATACCCCAATGATATCTCCAGCATATGCCTCATCAAGAATCTTTCTTTCACTTGCCATGATCTGCTGTGGCTGGGATAAACGCATGACACGATTTCCCTGAATGTGTTTTACCTCCATTCCGGCTTCAAATCTCCCGGAAGTAATTCTGATAAATGCAATTCTGTCACGATGTGCTTTATTCATATTTGCCTGAATTTTAAATACAAATGCCGAAAATTCTTTCTCCAGCGGATAGATCATTCCAATATCAGCCTGTCTTGGTAATGGTGTTGTTGTCATTTTTAAGAAATGGTGTAAAAAGATCTCAACACCAAAATTAGTTAATGCTGATCCAAAAAACACAGGCGTCAGTTCACCTTTTCTGATCAGATCCAGATCATATTCTGCACTTGCACCATCTAAAAGAGCGATCTCCTGATCCAGCTGATCCAGAAAATCTTCTCCTATCACCTGATTCAGCTGTTCTTCATCTGTGATCGGAATTCTGGTTTCTTCTCCCTCTTTTGTGCCTTTTTCAGTATCCGAAAAAGTAACGACACTTTTAGAGTCCCTTTCATAGATCCCTTTAAATCTTTTTCCAGATCCAATGGGCCAGTTGATCGGACAAGTCGCTATTCCGAGTTCTTTTTCAATTTCATCCAAAAGGTCAAAGGTATCGTTTGCATCCCTATCCATTTTGTTGATAAATGTAAAAATAGGAATATGTCTCATAACACAGACTTTAAAAAGTTTACGTGTCTGCGCTTCAACACCTTTAGATCCATCAATTACCATAACCGCAGAATCTGCTGCCATTAAAGTTCTGTACGTATCTTCCGAAAAGTCCTGATGCCCTGGTGTATCTAATATATTGATACAAAACCCATCATATTCGAACTGTAATACAGATGAAGTGACCGAAATTCCCCTTTCTTTTTCGATTTCCATCCAGTCCGATACTGCATGTCTTGCTGTTGCTTTTCCTTTTACACTTCCTGCAAGGTTGATCGCTCCTCCATATAAAAGGAATTTTTCTGTCAACGTTGTTTTACCCGCATCAGGGTGGGAAATAATGGCAAAAGTACGCCTTTTATTAATCTCCGCCTGGTAATTGCTCACTCTGGTCTCCTCCGTACTGATTCATTTTACTTTTAACTTTAACTTACCGAACTATAAAATCTATTCTAAATCATGCTCTTTGCTTTAATTTCATTTTCCACATTGAGTAATTTTAAAACGGTTGCTGCGATATCTGCAAATGTCGTTCTTGTTCCCAAATTTGCAGGTTCAATATTCTTACCATACATTAAAAACGGTGTGTATTCTCTGGAATGATCCGTTGAAATCGTATATCCCGGATCGCATCCGTGATCTGCGGTAATCATCAGAACATCCTCATCCTGAAGTTTATCCAGTATTTCTGGAAGTTTCTGATCAAAATATGTTAATGCTTTTGCATATCCATCCACATCATTTCTGTGTCCATATAACATATCAAAATCTACAAGATTAATAAAGCACAATCCTTCAAAGTCCTGATCAAGATAAGAAAGTGTCTTTTCTATTCCTTCTTCATTCCCTTTTGTATAAGTAAATTCAGTGATTCCCTGACCCGAAAAAATATCTTTGATCTTACCAACAGCAATGACATCTTTTCCTTTTTCTTTCAGATAATCCATCATTGTTTTACCGGGTGGGAGCAGTGAATAATCGTGTCTGTTCGAAGTTCTGGAGTAGTTTCCGCTTTCGCCTGTAAATGGTCTTGCAATGACTCTTCCAACTCCGTGTTCCCCTTTCAACATATCTCTTGCGATCTTGCAATATTCATAAAGTTGTTCAAGTGGAACTACTTCTTCATGTGCTGCGATCTGAAATACACTGTCTGCTGATGTATAAACGATCAGTTTTCCGGTCTTAACATGTTCATCACCATAATCTCTGATGACGTCAGTTCCCGAATATGGTTTATTACAGATAACTTCTCTTCCTGTCAGTTCTGTGAATTTATTTAGGACTTCTTCCGGAAATCCATTTGGGTAAGTTGGAAGTGGATGTTCAGAATAAAGTCCTGAAATCTCCCAATGTCCAATTGTTGTATCTTTGCCTTTTGACGCTTCTTCCATTCTTGCGACAACTGCTTCTGGATGTTGTACTTTATTGCCAACAGCAACTCCATCAATGTTAAAAAGACCTAATTTTTCAAGATTAGGCAGATTAAAATACTGACTCTTTGCTACTGATGCGATCGTACTTGCTCCTTTATCACCATAAGCTTGTGCATCAGGCATTTCTCCAATTCCAAAGCTATCTAACACTATTAAAAATACTCTCTTCATATTTAGTCCCTCTTTTCTTTTCAACAAGAACTTTTATCTACACGAGCCTTCGGTTCGGCAGTCATATTATATCATATTCCCCATTGTTTTCCATAAAATGTTTCTAAAAAAATACAGGAAAAGAATAGACAATCGATACAGGATATGATAATTTATAACTATAATATCAGTAATAGTTATTATTTTTAATATTAGGAGGAGATTTTATGGAACATATTAATGAAGCACAATTAAATAATCTCGTAGCACTGCTTGATGGTTATACCAGTAAGGGTGGACACCATTTAAATGTTAATGTATTAAATCGCGATATGCTGATCGATGCACAGAAACATCCTGAAAACTATCCACAATTGACAATACGTGTATCGGGCTATGCTGTTAATTTTGTTAAGCTTACTCCAGAACAGCAAAAGGATGTCATCTCAAGAACATTTCATGAGACAGTCTGATCTTTGGCTGCTGTTTCTTTTTTTGAATACTCCACACATACAAAAAGGACTATGATTCATAGTCCTTTTTGTATTGTTTCAGAAATTAATCCTGTTTTGGAACATCTTTCATTGAGAAGCTGATTCTTCCCATTTTATCTTTGCCAAGGCAAACTACTGTTACGACTTCGCCAAGTGTTAATACATCTTCAACATGGTTGATTCTGTCTTTGGAAATCTTAGAAATGTGAACCATTCCTTCTTTTCCAGGTGCAAATTCAATGAATGCACCGAATTCTTTGATACTGATTACTTTTCCAGTAAAAATCTGTCCTTCAGCAAAGTCTGTCACGATCATTTTGATCATATCCAGTGCTTTTTGCATCATTTCAGGATCTGTTCCGCAAACGGATACTGCACCATCATCAGTGATGTCGATTTTCACACCAGTCAGGTCGATAATCGCATTGATCGTTTTTCCTCTTTGTCCAACAACATCACCAATTTTTTCAGGATTGATCTGAATCTGAACGATCTTAGGAGCATATCTTCCAACTTCTTTTCTTGGTTCAGCAATGGCAGGAGTCAGAACCGTATTGATGATAAATTCTCTTGCTTCTTTTGTTTTAGCAATTGCTTCTTCCACGATCGATCTTGTAAGACCATGAATCTTAATGTCCATCTGAATAGCTGTGATTCCATCATGAGTACCTGCAACTTTAAAGTCCATGTCTCCAAAGAAATCTTCAAGTCCCTGAATATCTGTTAATACAATATAATCATCATCTGTATCGCCTGTAACAAGACCACATGAAATTCCTGCTACCTGTTTTTTAATTGGTACACCAGCCGCCATCAGTGACAATGTAGATGCACACACAGATGCCTGTGAAGTGGATCCATTTGATTCAAACGTTTCAGAAACTGTTCTGATCGTATAAGGAAATTCTTCTGGTGTAGGAAGCACTGGAATAAGCGCTTTTTCAGCAAGTGATCCGTGTCCAATCTCTCTTCTTCCCGGTCCTCTGCTTGGTTTTGTTTCTCCTACTGAGTAAGATGGGAAATTATAATGGTGCATATATCTCTTTGATGTTTCGTTTTCATCAAGACCATCCACTCTCTGAGATTCAGATAATGGTGCAAGTGTCGTAATAGTACAGATCTGAGTCTGTCCACGTGTGAACATTCCTGATCCATGTACTCTTGGAATGATATCGATTTCTCCAGCAAGTGTTCTGATTTGGTTGATTGCTCTTCCATCAGGTCTTTTCTGATCTTTCAAGATCATTTTGCGTACAGTTTTTTTCTGATACTGGTATAATGCTTCACCAAGTACTGCAAGCCATTCTTCTTTATCTGCAAAGGCTTCTGTCAGTTTTTCTTTGATTACTTTAATGTTTGCTTCACGTGTCTGCTTGTCATCGGTAAAAACAGCAACTTCCATTTCAGCAGGTGTTACGATTTCCTTCATTGATGCGAACATTTCTTCCGGAATTGCACAGCTTGTGTAGGTATGTTTTTCTTTTCCGACTTCTGCTACAATTTTTTCAATGAATTCAATGACTGTCTGGTTGATATCATGCGCAAGATAAATTGCTTCAAGCATTTTGTCTTCCGGCACTTCATTTGCACCAGCTTCGATCATGATTACCTTTTCTTTTGTTGATGCTACAGTCAGATTCAAATCGCCATTTTTCCACTGTTCCTGATTTGGATTGACAATGAATTTACCATCGATCATTCCTACCTGTGTTGTTGCACAAGGGCCATCAAATGGAATATCTGAAATACTTGTAGCAAGTGCTGAACCGATCATAGCTGTCAGCTCTGGTCTGCATTCTGGATCAACAGACATAACGAGATTATTCAGCGTTACATCATTTCTATAGTCTTTTGGGAACAAAGGACGCATTGGTCTGTCAATTACACGTGAAGTCAATACTGAGTTCTCAGATGCTTTTCCTTCTCTTTTATTAAATCCTCCAGGGATCTTGCCAACGGCATAAAGTTTTTCTTCATATTCAACACTTAATGGGAAGAAATCAATTCCATCCCTTGGCTTGTCAGATGCTGTTGCTGTACATAAAACAACCGTCTCACCATAATGAAGTAATACACATCCACTTGCCTGCTTACCAACTCTGTCAATATCTGCTGTCAAAGTACGTCCAGCAAGTTCCATACTAAAAGTCTTATACATATTCTTTCTCCTTCTATTTTTGGGAATCCCCATAGTATAGTGGTAGAAGATGCCGAAACTACTGAAAAACATATCCCATAACGTAAAACCATTGCTATGCAATTGAATTTGATTGCTATGCATTTGAATTTCATTGCTATGCAATATACTTTTCAGTGGTCTCGGTCGCATTCTTCCACCATGTTTTCAATACGAAATGATCTCCGTATTCGTTAAAATGGGGCGGATACCTATCCGCCCCACTTTGCAATTAAAAATTATTTTCTAATTCCAAGTTTTTCAATCAAAGTACGGTATCTTTCAATATCAGTTTTCTTTAAATAAGCCAACAGACCTCTTCTCTGTCCAACCATTTTAAGAAGACCTCTTCTTGAATGATGATCCTTCTGATTCTCTTTTAAGTGTGCTGTAAGCTCTTCGATTCTTGCAGTAAGAACAGCGATCTGTACTTCCGGTGATCCTGTATCTCCTTCGCTTCTTGCATACTCATTGATAATTGCGGTTTTCTTTTCTTTTGTAATCATTTTAATTCCTCCTGAATTCTCTAAAATCTCCTTTTACCGGGAATAGGTCGGAGCGTCCACATTCTGAGTAAAGGTTCATTTGATACCTGAATAGTTTACCATAAACTTCTATTCATGTAAACAAAATTAATTAGAGAATATTATCAGCTTCCTTTGCGAAAACTGAATGTATTGATTACAATAATTTTTTGAATTCATCCGCTACATGCTGAACCTGTACGCCAACTACGACCTGTACACTTGTTTTGCTTGGTCTGACAACACCTGCAACGCCTGCTGATTTGATTTTCTTCTCATCAACTGCTGTGTAATCTTTTACTTCAAGTCTGAGTCTTGTAATACAGTTATCAACAGATGTCACATTGCCTTTTCCGCCAAGTCCTTCAAGAATGAGCGCTGCAACTTCTGTATAGTTGTTATTTGCTAAGCTAACTGCTGAATCGTCAATATCATCTTCACGACCAGGAGTTTTTAAATCAAATTTTGTAATGGCAAATCTGAATACAAGGTAGAAAATGATAGCTGTTACGATACCAATTGGAATAATCATCCATACATTCTGAGCCATTGGTGTTTTCCAGCAAAGAATCCAGTCAACAAAACCTCCTGAGAAGTTAAAACCTGCTCTTACAGGAAGCATAACTGTAACCATTGCCACAATACCTGCGAGTACAGCATATACAAGATATAATGCTGGTGCAAGGAACATGAACGAGAATTCAAGTGGTTCTGTAACGCCGGTAAAGAAGGAAGAAAGTGCTCCTGCTAATAATAAACCTGCAGCAATTTTCTTCTTGTTATCTTTTGCTGTATGGTACATAGCAAGTGCTGCTGCTGGAAGACCGAACATCATAACTGGGAAGAAACCTGTCATATACTGTCCAACAACACCATATTCACCTTTACCAGACCAGAAATTACCAAGGTCATTGATACCTACTGCATCGAACCAGAATACAGAGTTCACTGCATGATGAAGACCAAATGGAATTAAAAGTCTGTTCAGGAAAGTATAGATACCTGTTCCAACTGCTCCTGTTGCGGAAACGCCAGTACCGAATGCAACAAGTGCTCCGTATACAACTGGCCATACGAAAAACAGAACAACAGATGCAACAATAGATGCTGCTGCTGTAACGATTGCAACGCTTCTTTTACCACTGAAGAAAGCAAGTGCATCTGGTAATTTTGTTCCTTTAAATCTGTTGTAGCAATAAGATCCGATCAGACCTGCCACGATACCAATGAACTGTGTCTGGATCTTTGAGAATGCTGGTGCAACTTCTTCTACCGGAATTCCTTTAAAGAAAGAAACTGCTCCTGGTGCAAGTAAAGTTGTAATAGTCAGCCAGGAAACGAGTCCTGCAAGTCCACTGGTTCCATCGTTGTCATCTGCCATTCCGACACCAACACCGATTGCAAAAAGAATTGCCATGTTGTCAATTAAAGCGCCGCCTGCTTTTAATAAGAAAGCTGCAATTACATTGTTTGCACCCCATCCTGTAGGATCGATCCAATAACCGACTCCCATAAGGATACTTGCAACCGGAAGACATGCTACCGGGAGCATTAAAGATTTTCCTAGTTTCTGAAGATATTTCATCATTGTTAGTACTCCTTTCAACCTTTTAATATAATTTTATGCTTTTTATACTATCCTGTTTCTTTGTTTGTCTGAACTTGTGCCCCCCTTCATATCATAATCATAACAACACTCAGGATACTATAAGCTGCATTACTTCCTCATTTGTGTCTACGTCTTTTTCATCAATCACTGTTATTTTCGGAAACTGATCTGGATTACAGATCACAACAGGTGTCGTAACATCATAACCTGCATTTTTAATCGCTTCTATGTCGAATTCCATTAAAAGATCACCTTTTTTAACGTTCTCTTCTGCTGAAACGAAGGTCTGGAAATGCTCACCTCTTAAATTAACAGTGTCAAGTCCTACATGAATCAGGATCTCTGCACCTTCTTTTGAGGTCATGCTGATCGCATGTTTTGTTTCGAACACAAGGTTGATCATCCCATCAGTCGGAGCCACGACTTTCCCTATCGAAGGAACCACTGCAAATCCTTTTCCAAGTATTTCTTCTGCAAAAGTAGGATCATTTACCTTCTGTATTGCAATCAGTCTTCCTTTGATCGGCGAACATATTGCCGCTCTTTTCTCCTTATTTTTAAAAAATCCAAACATAATACTCCTCCTTAATTTGTTTCCTGCACTCCTGTTGAAATCCTGATCCGTTTCAGGTGCAGTGTCAGATATGCTCTTTCTTCTCTTGGGACTACCTGACCATATGTTTTTAAGATATAGTCTGCAATCTTTTCGCTGCAGTCATATTCAGCCGGATACAGCGAAGTTACAATTTCAATTAATTTTTCATCTTCTCCATGAAGTGCTTCTCCTGTGAACACTCTTTGTGCCAGGAATTTTAAATGTGTGATGAATCTTGAGTAATACAAACTCTCCTCATCAAGGTCTGTCGTGAGAAATGTCTTAACGATCTCCATGACCTCACGAATCATCATGGTAATATGCATCGTTTCATTCATTGCAGTATTATACTCTGCATTTACAACATGTAATGCAATCGATGCCGCCTCATCAACATTAAGCTTGATCTTTAATCTTCTTTCGATCAGTGCAATTGCATATTCACCGATCAGATACTCACTAGGATAAAATTTCTTAACTTCCCATAACAACGGATTTTGAAAAAGAATTCCCTGTTTGAATCTTTCTATTGCAAAATTAATATGATCTGTCAGGGTAATATAAATATTCTGATTCAGCCTTTTACCCAAAGTATCTTTTGCATATTCAATAATTTCATTGGAAACATTAAAATGTTCCATCGGAAGATTTTTAAGCAGTTCAGAAAACTGGCTGACTGATTTTTGGTTGTCCATTTTAAAAACTTTCTCGACAAGCTCTTCATTCAGCAACTGTCCTTCTTTTGCTTTGAATCCTATTCCTTTGCCCATAACAAGGATTTCCTGTCCATCCTGATCAAGCGCACAAACAACATTATTATTGATCGCTTTAACAATCTTCATAAAACTCCTTAAAAACAAAAAAACCAAATCTTATAAAGGCATCTATTATAATGCTACTTTACAAAATTCGGTCTTGCCCACATGTTAGGTCACAATCCACGACTACTATTAAATTCAAGAATAACAATTAATTCTGATGATATCGACTGACATAAATTAATCCTTAACTTTAGTAACAGAGTACCAATTATGTTCAACTTTGTCAATCTTTTTTTATAAAATCTTTATATTTTGTTTATATTTACTGTAAAATACGTCTTACCGCTGCAGGTGTCCTGTAAAAAGCATTTGAAATTCTGATACCTGTGCTTGGACTGCTGGCATGAACGACCTGTCCATTTCCAATATATATGGCAACATGATTGATTCTTCCACCTTTGGCATAGAAAAACAAATCTCCTGGCTGTGCCTGCGACGGGCTGATTTTTGTTCCATATCCTGCCTGTGCTCCGGACGAATGAGGTAATGATACCCCATACTTTTTAAAGACGCTCAGTACAAAACCAGAACAATCAGCGCCATTAGTCAGGCTTGTTCCGCCCCATACATAGCGATTTCCGATAAATTCTTTTGCATATTGACACAAATCGACTCTGACATCCGAAACACCTTCTCCATATAATAATTCTGACATGGTTATGGCTGTGTCAAGTTTTTCATCTACTTCAACAAATTCTGCAGCAATGAACGCAGTCTCATCATCAAGTTGAATTTCAACCCAGTCTTCTTTTGCATTTACAACTTCCAGTTCTTCGCCATTTGGTACAAGGGTCACGACCGCTGAATCCGTATCAGGTTGCTCTCTGACTTTTAAGGTATCCGTTTTTACTGTAGCCATTGTCTTTACGATTTCTCTGGCTCTGTCAGCTGCACTTTTTCCCATGATCAGATATTCCTTCGATACATATCCTTCCACGTTTCCCGACTTGATATGTGCCCATTTCCCATCAAATCCGAGAATTTCACATGCAGCATCCCTCGCAAGCTTTCCTACAAGTTTGCCATCATCTGCTGCAATACTCCTTATATTAAGATGGTTGTCTACATTGGCTATTCCAAGGTTCGCATATCCCCATAATGTTTCACTTTGCACTTCTTCCAATACACTGGCAGCACCAGCACTTTTAGTAATATCATCCGTTTCCGTTTTGATATCAAGAACTGTCTCCACTCCAGCTGTTTCCATAGCCAAAAGAGCACTTTCAGACGCGAAGGATGCCTTTTCTCTACCGGTACCCGTCAGAATCGCTGCCATACAGACAGCTATCATTCCCATTTTCACCAAAACGTTATAGTTCATTCGTACCTCCAAATGTTACAAATTTATTACGATGTATTGATTATACCAATTTGTTATTGTTTGTCAATCATTCCATCGTCAGTCAGGTACATTTTTTATTAAATTCCAAAAAAATCTCTGCCATCTGTTTTATCCAGTTCAAGCTGGCATACCAGGTCATCCAGACTCACAAACTTCATTTCAGGTCTCTTGAACGCCATGACTTCTACCGTTACTTCCATTCCATAAATATCCCTGTTGAAGTCATAAATGAAAGTTTCTACACGCAGACTGTTCTCTTCACTTACTGTAGGATTCATACCAATATTGGTAATTCCAAAATACAGTTCATCTTCAATCCTGATCCTGGAATAGTAAACACCACATGGTGGTAATAGCTTGTTCGGTGCCGGTATCAGATTGATTGTTGGCATATTTATGGTCCTGCCAAGTTTTTTGCCATGTGTCACCTCACCAGTAAAAGAATAATAGCGACCTGTCAGATCAAAAACCGGTTCCATCAATCCAGCTTCCACATCTTCCCTGATTAGACTTGAACTGATTTCTCGGCCCTGAATAGATAATTTATCAGAAATAAAAACTGAATACCCATACTTCTTACCCAGTTTTTTAAGCAAATCACTGTTCCCTGCTCCTTTAAATCCAAATGACAAATCTGGACCAGCTGCAATTCTGACTGCGTGAAGTTTTTCATGAAGTATTTTTTCAATAAAGTCTTCCGGTGAAATTGCCGCAGTTTCTTTATTGATAGGAAATTCTATCAGGACATCAATTCCCATTTCTTCAAAAATTCTTCTTTTTTCTTCTTTTGTCGTAAGCTCTTTTTGTACTTTATTTCCAAAAAATGAAGCCAATGGCATATCAAATGTAAAGACCACCGCCTGCATTCCCTGTTTTTTGCACGCAAGGATCTCCTGTAACAGAATCTGATGCCCTTTATGAATACCATCAAATTTGCCTATTGTAACTGCTGATTTTCCAATCAGCTCAAATTCAGTTGATTCTTTAATTAATTTCATATCATAATCCATGCCTTTCTAATCCGCACAGTTACTCTTATCTGATCATGACTGATGTAAAAACATTTTAACCGGTCTGAACATATTTTGACCAGTATCGTACTGATAGACAGCACAAAATTGTTTCTCACTGTCATACACGCTTACTTCTTCGTCATTTAAAAATTTATCACCATCAACTATATGTTCCATTCTGATCGCATTTCCATTTTTCAGGACTTTGTCAAACTCAGGCTTTAAAACGATTTTTTTCAGCTTTGAAAAAACCTGTTCCGTAGTGATACAGTAGTTCTCTATTTCATTTGAATTTACAAGTTTTTCTACCTCAGATAACTTTAATGCATTTTCGATTACAAACTCACCCGACTGGCTCCTGACAAGTGAACTCATCGCTGCTCCACAACCAAGCATCTGCCCTATATCATGGCATATCGTCCTAATATACGTCCCTTTTGAGCATAGAACTTTCAGTTTGATTTCATCTCCATCTGTTGATAAAATTTCGATCTTATGAACCGTGATTTCACGTGCCTTTCGTTCTACTTCAATTCCTGCCCGAGCAAGTTCATATAATTTTTTTCCATTTATTTTTACAGCAGAATACATTGGCGGTATCTGTTTTTGCTTTCCTGTAAAAGCCCGAACAGCATCCTGAACTTCTTCCACAGAAACATGAACCTCTTTTTTGATCAATATTGTACCCGTTGTATCCTGTGTATCCGTTTCAACTCCAAGTTTCATAGTCGCGATATACTCTTTGTCTTTTTCTGTAAGAAGTTCACAAAGTTTTGTTGCACTACCAAAACAAACCGGGAGAACCCCTTCTGCATCCGGATCAAGTGTACCTGTATGTCCTATTTTCTTTTGTTTACAAATCCCACGCAGTACTGCTACCACATCGTGGGAAGTGTATCCCTTTTCTTTATATATGTTTATGATGCCATTTATCATTCCGTTTTCCACCCGGTCCAATCAAATAATCTACTCTGTTCCTCGGCATTTTCAGCTATTCTTCAGCTGTTTTTCTATCTGTGCTGAAAGATTATTGATGACATCATGGAATGTTCCATTCATGGTACATCCGGCCGCACGGCAATGTCCGCCCCCACCAAATAATTCAGCGATTTTTGCAACATTCACTTTTTCATCAGAGCGCATGCTCACTTTGTATTCCATCGTGCCGATCTGATACATAAAAACAGCACAGTCAACGCCTTTTGTAATTCTAAGCTGGTTTACAATTCCATCAAGGTCTCTGGAATCTGCGTGATAAAAGTCCAACATTTTTTTATCTACAGAACTGACAATACATCTTCCATCCATAAACAAAAGGCTCTCCAGTATCACTCTGCCCATGATCTGATTTTGAAGATATGTTTTCTCATAAAATGTTTTTGTTATGATTTCAGAAAAATCAAACCCAAATGAGATCAACTCAGCCACTGTGCGTAATGTTTTAGGTGATGTATTGGAATATTGCAGCACCCCCGTATCATGAATGATGCCAACATAAACAGCCTTTGCAATCTCCTGATCCATGAATGCGCTCTCCGTCAGGTCAAATACCAGTTCACTGGTAGAACTTGCTTCATGGACGATATAATTAAAATCACCACATCCTTTATTTGTAATATGATGATCAATATTCACTTTTATTTTTGCTGCTTCAAAATATTTCTTTCCCAGACCAAGCCTTTCGCTCTCACAATCAAGAACAAAAAATACATCATGCGCTTCAACATCCGGAAAATCATGGTTCAGTTTATCAAAATCTTTGATACAGGAAAAAATATCTGAAGGTTCTTCCAGATACACATTAATTTCCGATTCCGGAAATCTGTTTTTCAGATAGAGCGACAATGCCAGTGTGGATCCGACACAATCTCCATCCGGACGGATATGTCCACCAATTCCTATTCTCTTTTTATCACTACAAATTTTGATGATATCCATTTTTTCTTCCATACTGTCACTTCCTTTCCTCAATACGATTCTTTCCATAACGCCAAAAAGGGACTGTTATTCATCCCTTTTTGCTAAGTCTTTATTTACATCATCAATCTTTTTCGACATATTTACACCATAAGCAATCGACTGATCAATGATAAAAGTTATCACCGGTGTATTCCTCAGATTTATTTCTTTTGCAATTTTATTTCGAATAAACCCTTCCGCACTTCTTAGTCCTGCCAATGTATCTGTTTGTGACTTTTCGTCTCCATATACGCTGATCCAGGCTTTGCAGGTCTTCAGATCCGGAGAAACCTCGACCGCGACCACCGAAGTGAGCATATTGATCCTGGGATCCTTTATTTCGCTTCGGATAATTTCGGCCAGTACTCTCTGGACCTCACCATTAATTCTTGTATTCTTTACACTGTTCTTTCTCATAACACCTCTATTTACATGCAATTGCATGTATTCAAATCAAAATCTGAACTTTATATAGGTTCAACATTTACGGTTTGCAACATATATTCGCAAACCGCAGGTGTCTTATTTATCTTGGAACCTCAACCATAATATATGCCTCTACAACATCAAGTTCCTGGAATTGATCAAATCCTGTAAAGGTAAGACCACACTCAAATCCAGCTTTTACTTCTTTCACATCATCTTTGAATCTCTTAAGTGCTTCAAGTTCACCTTCGAAGACCTGTTTGCCTTCTCTGCTGATACGAACTTTGCAATTCCTCTGAAGTACACCATCAAGTACATAGGAACCAGCGATATTACCAATTGCTGATGCTTTAAATATCTGACGAATCTCTGCGTGTCCAATTATTTTTTCTTCAAATACAGGATCAAGCATACCTTTCATTGCAGCTTCAACATCTTCAATTGCCTGATAGATTACTTTATAAAGTCTCAGATCAACGCCTTCGCGCTCAGCGGTTGCTTTTGCTGTCGCATCATGACGAACATTAAATCCAATGATGATCGCTTTGGATGCACTTGCAAGAATAACATCCGATTCATTGATCGCACCTACGCCTCCATGAATCACCTTGACAACAACTTCCTCGTTAGACAATTTTACAAGACTCTGTTTTACTGCTTCTACCGATCCCTGCACATCTGCTTTAATAATAATATTAAGTTCTTTCAGATTACCAGCCTGAATCTGTGTGAACAGATCATCCAGCGACATCTTTGCTTTTGTATCATCAAGCATTTTTTCTCTGTTCTGGGCAATAAATGTATCCGCGAACTGTTTTGCTTCTTTATCATTTTCAGGAGCTACAAAAACGTCTCCTGCATTCGGTACATCATTCAGTCCCAAAATTTCAACTGGTGTAGAAGGACCTGCTTCTTTGACTCTTCGACCTTTATCATCAATCATCGCTCTGACTTTACCATGACAGGAACCTGCCGCAATAAAATCTCCAACATGAAGTGTACCCTTTTGAACAAGGATCGTAGCAACCGGTCCTCTTCCTTTATCAAGCTGCGCTTCAATTACCAGACCTCTTGCTGTTCTCTTCGGATTTGCTTTCAGTTCAAGAATTTCAGATGTCAGTAAGATCATCTCAAGGAGTTGTTCAATTCCTTCTCCCGTTTTAGCTGATACCGGAGCATATACTGTGCTACCGCCCCAGTCTTCAGGAATCAGTTCATATTCTGTGAGTTCCTGTTTTACTCTTTCAATATTTGCATTTGGCTTGTCAGTTTTATTTACTGCAACTATGATTTCAATTCCTGCAGCTTTTGCATGGCTGATTGCTTCAACAGTTTGTGGCATAACACCATCATCGGCAGCGACTACCAGAATCGCGATATCTGTTGCGTTAGCACCACGCATACGCATGGATGTAAATGCTTCATGTCCAGGTGTATCTAAAAATGTGATCTTCTGATCTTTAATATTAACTGTATAAGCACCAATGTGCTGTGTAATACCGCCAGCTTCTTTATCTGTTACGTTTGTTTTTCTGATCGCATCAAGGAGTGAAGTTTTACCATGATCAACATGTCCCATTACACAGATGACTGGTGGTCTTGCAGACATTTCTTCAACATTTTCTTCTTCTTCACGGAGAAGTTCTTCAATGACGTCAACAACAACTTCTTTTTCACACATGATTTCATATTCAAGTGCGATCTCTTCTGCTGCGTCATAAGATATTTCCTGATTTACCGTGACGACCTGACCCTGAAGGAATAATTTTTTCACGATTGCTGAAGGTTGAATTTTCATTTTATCAGCCAGTTCTTTAATCGTAAGAATTTCAGGCAGAACGATTACTTTGATCTGTTCTTCCGCTTCTTTTGGTTTTTTTTCAGGTCTGATAAATCTACCTGGTTTTGCTTTCATAGCATCATCTTCATAGATTTTGTCACGTTTGCTTCTGCTATCTTTTTCCTGACCTAATTTTCTTTTTGCTTCATCCCTGCGTTTTTCAGGCTGAATAATAGGTGAATCACCACCAAACGGTTTTGCACCCTGTGGTTTTCCAAACCTGTTATCATCTCTTCCGTCGCCTTTTTGGAATCTGTCATTATTATATGGTCTGTTCTGACCACCTGCGTTGTTATACGGTCTGTTCTGACCACCTGCGTTGTTATACGGTCTGTTCTGACCACCTGCGTTGTTATATGGTCTGTTCTGGCCATCATTATTATACGGTCTGCTCTGACCACCTGCATTGTTATATGGTCTGTTCTGGCCACCTGCATTGTTATATGGTCTGCTCTGACCACCTGCATTGTTATATGGTCTGCTCTGACCACCTGCATTGTTATATGGTCTGCTCTGACCACCTGCATTGTTATATGGTCTGTTCTGGCCATCATTATTATATGGTCTGCTCTGGCCGCCTGTATTGTTATATGGTCTGTTCTGACCATCATTATTATACGGTCTGCTCTGACCACCTGCATTGTTATATGGTCTGTTCTGATTTCCCGAATTATTATAAGTTCTGGCAGTATTATCGTTCTGTGTCTGCGGTCTTGCAGGTGCAGAACCAACTGGCTGTGTTGTTCCCTGTACAGTTTCTTTTACAGGTGCTGCTTGAGCATTGTTTTGTACGGGAGCACTTTCCTTTTGCACAACAGGTGCTGCTTTTACTTCTGTTTTCACTTCTGTATTTGCAGTATGAACCTGTGTCTGTGAACCTTTATCCGCTGCATCAGTTCTACCTTCAGTTTTAACAGGTGCTGGCTGCCCTGAAGTAACAGGTTTTGCAGGCTGCACTGGTGCTGACTGCTTTACTGCTGGTTTTGTATTTGTAGAATGAGGTGGGAGATTGGATGCTCCGCCAGGAAGCTTACTATTTTGTGGATTACTCACAAAAATAATATTCTTCTTTTTCTTTTGTACCTCTTCTGTCTTATGTTCCTCTTTGTGTTCTGCATCAGATATTTTGCTATTCTCTGCCATACTTCCCTTTCTGGTTGACCCAAAAGCTTTTTTTACAAAATCTACATCATGATCTTCAAGTGTTGTCATGTGGTTTTTTACATCAACACCTTTATCGTGAAGTAGATTAATGATATCTTTGCTCTGTTTATCAAGTTCCTTAGCGAGTTCATGTACTCTCAATTTCGCCATTACTACTACCTCCGTTTTGTGTGGGTTCTTCGAGATTTTTTAAAATCGATTTGGCAAATCCACTGTCTGTAATAGCCAGCGAAGCGCGCAACTCTTTACCCATGGCATGTCCCAGTTCTTCTTTTGACCCGAGGATCCGTATTGGAACGTGATAAAACTCACACATATTTTGAAACATTTTTTTCGTATTATCAGAAGCATCTTCTCCTATCAATACGAGCTTTGCACTGCCGGACTTGACTGCTTTATCAGTTGCAAATTCACCACTCACAACATTTCTTGATCTTTCTGCCAAACCTATTAAAGAATAAATTTTTTTACTATTCAATACCATCAAACTCCTTTTGCAGGTTTTCATATACCTGTTCTGGAATATTCATTTTAAACGAACGTTCTAGACCTTTGCACTTTCTTGCTTTTTCAAGACATTCTCCTGATTTGCACAAATATGCGCCTCTTCCGTTTTTTCTTCCTGTAACATCTAAAATAATTTCATCTTCGGCTGTCTTAAGAACACGCATCATGTCACGCTTATTTTTCATCTCTCCACATCCGATACACTGTCTCATAGGGATCTTTTTGCTCATGCCACCCCATCCTTATTCTTGTTCCGCTGACATTTCTGAAGCTTCATCATACTGTGCCTCGTCTTCAGCATCGTATTCATCATATCCTTCTTCATACTCATCCATATAATCTTCATAACGGAATCCCGGTGCATCTTTCGCCTGTGATTCACTTTTAATGTCGATCTTAAAGCCTGTCAGCCTTGCTGCAAGACGTGCATTCTGACCTTCTTTACCAATTGCAAGTGATAACTGATAGTCAGGAACTACCACTTTCGCTGTCTTTTCATCAGGATCTGCAAATACAGCAACGATCTTAGCAGGTGACAATGCGTTCTGAATCAGATTTCCAGGATTTTCATCCCAGTTAACGATATCTATTTTTTCGCCTCTCAACTCATCAACAATATTATTGACGCGGGCTCCGTTCATACCAACACACGCACCAACAGCATCTACATTCGGATCATTTGAATATACAGCAATTTTAGTACGGCTGCCCGCTTCTCTTGCGATACTCTTGATCTCAACTGTTCCATCACTGATCTCAGCAACTTCTGACTCGAATAATCTTTTCACAAGTTCAGGATGTGTACGGCTCACCATAATACGTGGACCTTTTGGAGTGTTTTTCACTTCAATGATGTATACCTTGATTCTTTCAGTTGGCTTGAACACTTCTCCTTTGACCTGTTCTGTTTCATTTAAGATCGCATCCGCTTTCCCAAGGTTTACAGCTATGTTCTTACCAACATATCTTTGCACAATACCGGTCACTACATCTTTTTCTTTTTCATAATACTGATTATAGATCACAGAGCGTTCTTCTTCTCTGATTTTTTGTAAAATGACATTTTTTGCATTCTGCGTTGCAATACGGCCAAATTCTTTTGACTTGATCTCAACATTCAGGATATCGCCAAGTTCTGCTTTTTTTGAAATTTCTTTTGCATCCTCAAGTGCGATCTGTGTCACATCATCTTCAACATCTTCTTTTGTGGCTACAATCTCTTTTTCAGCATAAACAAGAAAATCACATGTTTCTCTGTTAATCTCAACTTTAATGTTGTCAGATTTTCCAAAATGATTTTTACATGCAGTGATCAAAGAATTTTCAATTGCTTCAAACAAAGTTTCTTTGCTGATTTCCTTTTCTTTTTCAAGGATATCCAATGCTTCCATTAATTCTTTATTCATTATTTATCATCCTCCAGATCTAAAAGTCAAACGCCAGTCTGATCAGCGCAACTTCCGTTTTTAAAAATACAATATCTTCATCTTCTGTCTTTATTTTAATTGTTTCTTTATCAAAAGATTCTAACATACCATGGAATTCTTTTTTTCCATCTTTAGGCTTGTATGTTTTGACATCAACATCTTTTCCAATACTTTTTTCAAGGTGTCTGTCTTTTTTCAACGCTCTTCCAAGACCTGGGCTGCTCACTTCAAAAATATATGCTTCTTCAATATAGTCTTCTCTATCCAGTATCTCGGACATTGCTCTGCTGACGCGTTCACAATCCTGAATGCTGACGCCTTCTGGTTTATCAATAAAAATCCTTAAATACCATTCAGAAGCTTCCTTTACAAATTCAACATCGTATACTTCAAGGCCATATTCCTGAACAATTGGTTGCAGAAATTCCTCTGTCTTTGCTTCATAAGACTCGCGTTTAGACATGTATACACCTTCCTTTTCCTTTATTTCCTATAAAATCGGGCTTCAACCCAACAAATAAGAGTGGACGCAAGCCCACTCTTATCATTTACCTTATCTAGTCTTTCTGAAGTATAGCACCATCTTTCGGACAATGCAAGATTTTTTCCTTATTTATAAGTAAATTTCCTGCAAATCTTTGATAAAATATATTTAAATTCAAAAATGGGGACTATCTAACAAAAAAACACCGTTTGAAACGGTGTTCTAAATGTTCTAAAGCAGCGCGTACGGGAATCGAACCCGTGATTCTGCCGTGAGAGGGCAACGTCTTAACCTCTTGACCAACGCGCCTGAAAAAAAAGTCCTTTTGTATTGTATCCTAGATAAGGATGTAATGCAAGAACTTTTTTTATTTTTTAAAACAGGTCGAACAGACTCAGCTGATTGGAATCAGGAAGTTCACCAAGAAGACCAAGCTCAGACATGAGATCTATTACGGTTTTTGAAGCTTTGGTTCTGATCCGGAAATCATCCTTTGATAAGAACGGACCATCTTTTGCTGCTTCAACAATTGCATCTGCTGCTTTTTCGCCCAGTCCATCAATGCTATTCAGTGAAGGCATGATTTTTTGATCGATCAGCTGGAAAAGTCTTGAATCCGCAGAAAAAATGTCAATCGGCTTAAATTCAAATCCTCTCGCATACATTTCCTGACAGATTCTCATATCCTTATAAGTATCCTGCTCTTTTTTTGAAAGGCTGTCTGAACGTCTTTTATAATCATCGATCATTCTTTCAAGATGTTCCTGTCCCTGACACATGATTTCATAAGAAAAGCCGGATGCACGAATACTGAAATATGATGCATAATATGCGAGTGGATAATTTACCTTGAAATACGCAATTCTCCAAGCCATCATAACATATGCTGCAGCATGTGCTTTTGGGAACATATATTTTATTTTTTTACAGGACCAGATATACCAGTCTGGTACATTTGCCTCTTTCATGGCATCTTCCCATTCCGGTTTTAATCCTTTTCCCTTTCTGACACTTTCCATGATTGTAAATGCGAGGGAACTTTCTACTCCCATGTTGATCAGGTAGATCATGATATCATCTCTTGTACAGATTGCAGTAGAAATCGTTGCATTGCCATCTTCAATTAATGTCTGGGCATTACCCAGCCATACATCCGTACCATGTGACAGGCCTGATATTCTGACAAGATCTGAAAAGCTCTGCGGGTTCGTATCAATCAGCATCTGGATAACAAAATCAGTTCCAAATTCTGGAATACCAAGCGCACCAAGCTTACATCCTCCGATCTGGTCTGGTGTGACGCCAAGTGCTTTCGTACTTGAAAACAGTGACATCACATCTTTATCATCAAGTGGAATTGCTACCGGATCTACTCCGGTAAGGTCCTGCAACATTCTGATCATAGTAGGATCGTCATGTCCAAGAATATCAAGTTTCAAAAGATTATGGTCAATAGAATGATAATCAAAGTGTGTCGTAATAATATCTGTTGTCATATCATTTGCCGGATGTTGGATTGGTGTAAAAGAATTGATATCTTCACCAAGTGGCAATACAATAATACCTCCAGGATGCTGTCCAGTCGTTCTTCTTACGCCGGTACAGCCTTCTACGATCCGGTTGATCTCGCAGGTACGCTTTCTGATCCCTCGTTCTTCATAATAATTTTTCACATATCCAAATGCTGTCTTATCCGCAAGTGTTCCAATTGTACCTGCTCTGAAAGTCTGTCCTGCACCAAATATGACTTCTGTGTATTTATGTGCCTTACTTTGATATTCACCCGAAAAATTCAGATCGATATCCGGTTCTTTATCTCCTTTGAACCCCAGAAAGGTTTCAAAGGGAATATCAAATCCATCCTTGACTAACTTTTCGCCGCAGAGTGGACAGTCTCTGTCTGGCATATCACATCCAGATCCACCTGTATATGCCTTTACTTCTTCGGAATCAAAATCACTGTAATTACATTTTTTACAATAATAGTGCGGTGCCAGTGAATTAACTTCTGTAATTCCTGCAAGATAAGCTACAAAGGATGATCCTACCGAGCCACGCGATCCAACAAGATATCCGTCTTCTACTGATTTCCATACCAGCTTCTGTGCAATAATATACATCACGGCAAATCCATTCTTGATGATTGAATTTAATTCTTTCTCAAGTCTGTCTTCTACGATCTTAGGCAGATTTTCTCCATATATTTCATGTGCCTTGCTGTAACAGATTTCCTTTAGTGTCAAATCACTGTCTTGTATGACCGGTGGACATTTGTCAGGTCTTACCGGTGAAATCGATTCCACCATATCTGCGATCAGATTCGTGTTGGTAATCACGACTTCTTCCGCCTTGTCACTTCCAAGATATGCAAATTCTTCAAGCATCTCCTGTGTGGTTCTTAGATAAAGAAGAGCCTGGTCATCCGCATCTTTAAATCCTTTTCCAGCCATAATGATCCTGCGGTATATTTCATCCTGCGGATCAAGAAAATGTACATCGCAGGTGGCAACTACAGGTTTATTGAATTGTTCACCGAGTTTTACTATTTTACGATTCACTTCTCTGATATCTTCAACAGAACGAATTGACTCCACACGTTCCGACGCGATCATGAACTCATTGTTACCGGCCGGCTGTATTTCATAGTAATCATAAAAAGCCGCTAATCTATTGATCTCTTTTGGCGATTTTTGTTCAAGTACTGCTCTGTACAATTCTCCCGCTTCACATGCGCTTCCAAGAAGAAGTCCTTCTCTGTGCTTTATAAATTCACTTTTAGGAATTCTGGGGCGCTTATTGTAATAGGTCAGATGCGATTTTGATACCAATTTATAAAGATTCACTCTTCCGATATCATTCGTTGCGAGAATGATCGCATGGTAGGATGGAAGTTTTCTGACAGCCGCAACACTTGCCGCACCAGAGGCATTCACATCCGACAGTCGGATGATTGAGTCATTTTTCAGCATCGTTATAAATTTCTCAAAAATTTCTGCTGTTGCATATGCATCATCTACAGCCCGGTGATGATTCAAAAGAGAGATCCCTAAGATCTTTGCCACTGCATCTAGTGTATATTTCGCATGGTTTGGGAGCAAAAGCCTTGCAAGTGCTACGGTATCCAGGTAAGTAATATCTGTTTCGATCCTCATTCTATCGGCATTCTCAAGAATAAAACTCATATCGAAAGAAGCATTATGTGCTACAAGAACACTATCTTTTACAAAGTCCAAGAAATCAGGGAGTACATCTTCAATTTCAGGTGCATCGGACACCATCGTATCATTGATTCCAGTCAATTTCTCAATTTTAAATGGGATCGCTATTTTAGGGTTCACAAAAGAAGAAAATTTATCTGTTATTTTTCCATTTTGGATCCTGACAGCACCAATCTCGATAATTCGATTCTGAATAGGTGAAAATCCTGTTGTTTCAATGTCGAACACAACAAAATCATGTTCAATCGTCTGCTCTTTGCAATTGGTAACGATTTCTTTCAGGTCATCTACCAGATATGCTTCCATACCATAGATCACCTTGAATTCATCTCCTTTGTCAAGTGCATGGTTCGCTTCCGGAAAAGCCTGAACATTGCCGTGATCTGTTATTGCAATTGCGCTCATGCCCCATTTTTTTGCTCGTTTTATGATTGCTTTTGCTTCCGACACCCCATCCATGTCACTCATTTTGGTATGACAGTGGAGTTCCACTCTCTTCCTATGACTATGGTCCATTCTTTCATTCGTAAAAGGCGAGATTTTTTTCATTCCGGTTATAGAACCTATTGTCAGTTCTCCGTCAAACTTGTCAACGAGCGTAATCCCTTTGATCTTTACAAAAGCACCTGTTTTAATAGAATCTTTCAGTTCTGGAAGCTGGTCATTCCTCGCAAACATTTTAATCGTGATCGTATCTGTAAAATCGGTAATATCAAAAATCAGAATTGTTTTCCCATTTCGTATTTCTCTCTGATCATAGGCTCTGATCATACCTTTTATGGTAATTTCACCCATTTCGCCATGAATATCTGCAATGGACATTGGTTCATCATCAAAGTCTCTTCCATATATCACATCCGGGTTGTCAGATTTTTTTGCTGCCCTGTTAAATCCACCCTTTTTACCCCAGTCACCACCACTTTTTTTCTCCGGCTCAGACTTAACTGTTTTATTTTCAGTTTGAACAACATTTTCTTTTGGCGTCTGTTTTTCTTCGTCATTAGAACTTCCTTCCGTGTTCTCTGCTTCATAATCTCCGCCAAAATTTGCCTGTGATACGATTTCTGCTATTTTTTTATTGATAATAATTTCATCTTCGTCCGTTTTATTCTTGTGTGCAGGATCCGTAAATTCCGCATTTACAATGATAGGGAGCCCAAACCGCTCAGTAAATATTTTCTCCATGATGCGGACCAGTTCATCAGATTTCTCTTGTGCAAACATATTGTTTTCTATCTTCATGCACAACAGATTCCCGTCAAATTCCACCTGTGATTTTTTAAACAAATGGTATTCCACGGGACTATTATATTTTAGTTCGAGCAATATACTTTCCCGATATTCATCATAAAGATTCTTAGGCGTATACTGTGTTGAAAGCTCATATTTTTCATATAACTTAATTGTGATGCCGACCTGTGGAAAAAGCTGTCTTTTTATTTCATTTTCAACATAAAAGACTGCTTCTTTCTGAATCAGGTAAGCACTTTTGATATAGACTCTCACAAAATCTTTTTTCTGTGTGGCAGAGACACGTTCTACCTGTACCTGAGAAAAAAGATCATTCATATCCTCTTTTAATTTGAGTTGTGGAAATACATCAAAAAATATCTTAGCCATAGTATTACTTCCAATTCAATAATTCTTCACGCAGAGCATTCAACAGCTCCTGCTCAGGCACTTTCCTGATGATTTCGCCTTTTTTGATCAATAGTCCTTCTCCATCTCCACCGGCAATTCCAATATCTGCTTCTCTGGCTTCACCAGGTCCATTAACAACGCACCCCATAACAGCCACTTTCAGCGTAAGTGGAATATCCTGTACCATATCTTCGACCTTTGTTGCAAGTGAAATCAGATCAATTCTTGTTCTTCCACAGGTCGGGCAGGATACAACTTCAATACCGCCCTTGCGAAGTCCTAGTGTACGTAAAATCAGTTTTGCTGATTTGATCTCTTCAACCGGATCCCCTGTTAAAGAAACACGGATGGTATCGCCAATACCCTGATTTAAAATAATGCCCAGACCAATCGCAGATTTAATATTACCGCTTGTTACAGTTCCTGCTTCAGTAATTCCAACGTGTAATGGATAATTCGTCTTCTGTGCAAGAAGCTCATGTGCTTTAACGCACATCATAACATCAGACGATTTTATGCTGACTACCAGATTGTCATAACCAAGGTCTTCAACCATGTTCACTTTATCAAGAGCACTCTCAACAATCCCTTCTGCTGTTACACCATGATATTTATCTATCAGATTTTTTTCAAGAGAACCACTATTCACTCCGATCCGTATAGGGATCATCCTTTCTTTTGCTACCATAACAACAGCCTGTACTCTGTCTTTATTCCCTATATTTCCTGGATTGATACGAATTTTATCTGCTCCATTTTCCATTGCAGCGATCGCCATCTTATAGTCAAAATGGATATCTGCCACAAGGGGAATCCTGATTTCTTTTTTGATCTGAGCAATTGCCAAAGCCGCCTCCATAGTCGGAACGGTACACCTTATAATTTCACAGCCAGCCTGTTCCAGTCTCTGAATCTGTTCTATTGTTTTTTTTACATCCTCTGTTCTTGTGTTGGTCATGGATTGAATTAAGATCGGATTGCCACCTCCGATGACGCTGTCTCCGATCCTGACAACTTTTGTATGTTCTCTATGCATAAGTTTTCCTATCTGCATGCTGACTGCATGCGCCCTTGAAATATTTCTTTTATGGTTACATAATATCATGAATAGTACCGAGTTTATCCATGTCATATTTTGTTATTTTAGTCTAACATAGGCAAAAAACAGTGTCAAGAAATCGGAAGTCCTGGATAGTGTCAATTTACTTTAAGTTAAAAGAATGTAAAGAATGTCCTTGTTATGATTTTTTTATTTTCTTATATTGTCTTTTGGGTATGCTACCGCAGATATTTATGGATATCAAGGACAAGCTTTGT
>JAQVCQ010000073.1 GCA_028689715.1 Lachnospiraceae bacterium | reverse complement strand
AGTGTGGTCAATAGAAAAATTAGGAGTCTCCCTATTTTCTTCATACTTCTATCCTTATCTGTTTTCCTGTTCCATCTTGGTTAAAATACTTCTGGCCACGCTGATTCCATTCGCAGAAGCCTGCTGCAATCCTCTTGTAACACCCGCTCCGTCACCGATTGCACGCAGCCCCTGAATACTGGTCTCGAAGTCTTTGTTGACTACGACTTTATTTGAGTAGAATTTCACCTCTACACCATACATCAGTGTCTCATCTGCTGCGATTCCTGGTGTGACTTTGTCGAGCGCCTCGATCATTTCTACAATATCCACCATGATTCTGTGTGGGAATACCAGAGAAAGGTCACCTGGCACTGCATCCTTTAAAGTCGGAATCAGATTGTTCCTGCAAAGTCTTTCTTCTGTTGTACGTCTTCCGCGCTTAAAATCACCATAAGTCTGAACCAGAATTCTGCCACCGCATAACATATTTGAAAGCTGTGCGATCTGTTTTCCATATTCGATCGGTGTATGGAATGGTTTTGTAAAGTTCTTAGAGACCAGCAATGCAAAATTAGTGTTATTGGTCTTATGGTCTTTTGATTTATAAGCATGTCCGTTCACTACAGCCAGCCCATTCTCGTAATATTCTGAAGCGACCTCTCCGGATGGATTGGTGCAAAAAGTACGTACCTTGTCATCAAAGGTAGGTGTATGGTAAACAAGCTTTGCTTCATAAAGGTTCTCATTCAGGAACTGCATGACCTCATCCCTGACTTCCACTCTGACTCCGACATCCACTGTTCCGACGCGTGTCTCGATTCCCTGATCCTCGCAGACTTTACAGAACCATTCAGCACCTTCTCTTCCCACAGCTGAAATGATCTCGTTTCCATAAAAGGTCTCTCCTTTATCCGTGATCACACCTGTCGCAAATCCATCTTCAATGATGATCTCATTTACCATGGTATTGAACATTAAGGTAACGCCCTGCTGTTCCAGATGTGTCTGGAGACTGGAATAGATCCGATATCCTTCTTCTGTGCCAAGGTGTCTGATCGGACATTCGATCAGTTTCAGGTTCGCATTGATCGCTTTCCGTCTGATCTCACGTATTTCATTCTGTTTGTCTATTCCATAAACTTTTTCATCTGCTCCGAATTTCAGATAAATTGAATCCGACTCTCCAATCAGTTGTAACGTCTCATCATATCCAAGAATATCAGGAAGATTTCCACCCACATCAGGTGAAAGAGAAAGCTTTCCATCTGAAAATGCACCAGCACCGGCAAATCCTGTAGTAATTGCACACGGATTACATCCAACACAGCGGTTCGTGACACGCTTTGGACAGTTCCTCTTTTCAATCGATCTTCCTTTTTCTATCATCAGGACTTTTAAGTCCCTTCTTTTTTCCATCAGTTCATATGCACAGAATATCCCACCGGGACCTGCACCAACTATAATTACATCATACTGATTCTTCATACTTAACCTCCCATTTACACGATCACGTTAACACTGCTTCCATCATTGGTCCTGACAATAGACAACTGTCTTGGAATCCTCTCTTTCAGTTCCTGTACATGTGAGATAATTCCAATAAACCGCTCTTTTTCTACCAGAGAACCCAGTGTTTCACAGGCTTGATCCAGTGATTGTGAATCAAGACTTCCAAATCCTTCATCTATGAACAGTGTCTCGACCTTCACACCACCATTTGCTGCCTGTACAATGTCACTCATACCAAGTGCCAGACAAAGAGATACTTTAAAAGTCTCCCCGCCGGACAACGTCTTTGCCGGCCGCAGTTTACCTGTATTATGGTCAAGTACCTGCAATTCAAAATTGTCTTTGGTCCTGCCGTCTCCAACTTCTGTCGATCTGCTCAGAACATATCTGCCTCCGGTCATCTTTGAGAGTCTGATGTTCGCAGCCTCCAATACCTGATCAAAATAACCGGCAAGTACAAATTGTTCGAAAACCAGTCTTTTGGCATTATTTCCACTTGTCAGATTATCCAGGTCTTTTATGATTCCATATTCCTGCTCTGGTTTTTTGATGGCTTCAAGTTTTTCTGCCAGTACTCTGACTGCCTGATTCACTTTTTCTGATCCAAGCCGTGCCTTGTCATAAGCTTCCTGGACCTGTCTCTTTTCTTCGAGCGCCTGATTCAGCCTGTTTTGTAATAACGTGATATCAATTTTTTCTTTGTCTTTCAAGGAATCTGCCAGTCTGCGGATATGGTCTTCATTTGCAGCTTTTTCACTCAGATACTCATCCAGCTGCATTTGTATGTTACGTGTCTGCACTGCATTCAGCCTGGTCTGTAAGAACTCTTCTTCTGAATTCAGTTCAAGCCGGGTCAGCATCTCAAGAAATGACTTTTGCGCATTCTCTGCCGTTTCCTGCCGTCTTTTCTGTTCCGTCTCAAGACTCTGGTACATCTCTTCGAGCGTTGTCAGTTCAGACTGTTCCATCAGTACTTTATTCAGAAACTGTTCCTGCGCCTGAATTGCTTCACGGATCCTACTACTCCAATCCGACTGGTCTGTTGTATCTTCCAGAATCTTTGTGATCAGACCCGATCCCGTAAATACTTCGGCAAGTTTCAGTGATTCCTTAGATATTGTATCAGATTTTCCTGCAATTGTCTCTGCTTTCAGGCTGATTTCCGCCTCAAGTGCCTGAATCTGCCCTTTCAAGGTCTCTACTTCTGTTCGAAGCGCAACTGTTCTTTCATGAAGTTGTCTGAGTTTATTCAAATCTTCTTCATAGATCTGTTTCCACTCTTCGATCTGCTTTTCTGTTGGTGTCCCTGACTCTTTTTGTGCCAAATTCGGGTGCTCCAGAGCCCCACAGACCGGACAGGGTATATTGGGAGCAAGTGCTTCTGCCATAATACCTGCCATTGCTCTTAAATAGAGCTTCTGTGCATCTTCAAAGCGTTGCTGACTCTTTGAAACGACCCCTTCACCTTTTTTATAATTCTCACAGAGCCGGATCCATCCGGCTTCCTTTTCGTCATATTTAGTCCTGATACTTTTATACTCTTCCCTCATCTGCAAATATTCCCGAAGAAGGCTGAGTTTTTCTTTCACCTGATCCTGATACAGTATCTGATCTCTTGATTCATGCTGTCTTTCTTTCAGCCTGCTGATTCGGACCTGTGCCTCTTCTAATTGTTTCACTCCGTCTTTGTATGCCTGTAATGCCTGTTCTTTCTTTAGATGACCCGGTTCTGCTTCCGCTGCCCTTCCAGCTCTTATTAAAACAGTCCGAAGGCGGTCATGTTCCACTTCTTTCTCCTTCAGAAGCTCTTTTGTCTTCATGGCATTCTCATATTCCTGAAATAGTGCATTGATGCTTAATGCTTCATGATACAGGTTATTGTTCGTGATCACACTGGCATCTGCCTGTGATAACGCTGTTTTCATTTTTAAAAATTCCTCTGCCTGACTGGCTGCCATCTTTTCAAGCGCAGCATGAACAGAAGGATAATGATAGCTATGCACCTGTGTCAGCTCCTGCCATTCCTCAAGATGTGAAAGTTCCACTCCGACTGCGTCAATCGTCTCATCCATTCTGTTCCGGATCGTCATGACCTGCTGGTAAAGAGAAGAAGAACGGTCTTTTAAAATCCTTGCAAATGTTTCATACCTGTGCGTTCCAAAAATATCCCGGAAGATCTGTGTTTTTTCTTTCGCTGAAGCGGTCAGTAATTTTGTGAATTCACCCTGTGCGATCATGGAGATCTGTCTGAATTGCTCATAATCCATGGATAATATTGACCTGAGCGCTGTGTTTACTTCTTTATTGCCTTCTATCGCTTTTCCGTCCGGTTTTGTCAGGATCGCCTTTTCCGGTTCTTTTACTGTGTCTGTGCCATTCCCGCCTTTTCTTTTTTTAGGTCTCAGATAAGTTGGATTACGATAAATTGTATATTCTCTTCCTTCATGTGACATCAGAAGTTCTACATAAGTGGGTACTTCAGCAGGTGCAAAATCACTTCTGACAGTATCTTTGCTTCTGACATTTCCACTCATATCCCCGTAAAGCGCATAGCAGATCGCATCAAAAATAGTTGTCTTCCCAGCGCCGGTCGGTCCTGTGATCAGAAAAAGTCCATGCCCGGAAAAGGAATTCAGGTCGATTACCGTTTTATCTTTATAGGGTCCCCAACCGCAAATCGTCAGTATGATCGGTTTCATAATCCTTTTCCTCCCTCCTGTGCCTCTTTCTCCAATATTCTGATCAGATCTTTACGATCCTCAGGTAATTCACTACCCCTGACATACTCATAAAATTCTGCAAATAATTCAGGGATCGATGCATTTCTGACCTTTGCTTCAAATTCAATTTCCCGCTCTGACAGGTCATTTTTTTCAAACAGGATCTGGCAGACATTCGGATAAACACTTCGAAGCGTACCCATAGGATCGATCAGTTCATCCTCATCCGTCAGCGTGACCTGCAGATAATCCTGTGGATCTGCAAGTGAAACTGTCTCTGGTGCAATCAGTTCTTCCAGTTTCCCTTTGATTTTTCTAAAATCATGCAATAATGGAATTTCCATTTTTTCAACGCTCAGATTCCCCGGCTCATTAAATGTTACGATCTGAACCGACTTTGTCTGGTGCACTTCTGAAAAGGAATATTTCATGGGTGTACCTGCATAATAAACAGGTCTGTCTCCTATCTGCTGTGGCTTGTGAATATGCCCCAGCGCTGTGTAGTCATACCCTGTAAAAAGTGAGGCTTCAACATGATCCAGACCGCCAACATGTACCGTTGTCTCTGAGTCAGACAGCTCAGGAAGCCTGTCCTGATCGGTCACAAAAAAATGTGTCACAAGCACCTTTCGTTCTGACTGTGTGCTGGCATTGGACAGAAGCTTGAAAACTGCTTCCCTGCTGTTTGTAGTTCCCACATTAGCCGGTCTTACAAACGGAAGAAGTACAAAGTCAATTGTTCCATATGTATCCTTCAGTGTCACAGTCTTAGGTTGTTCCTCTATACTGCCCGCAATATAGATACCCTGTTTATCCAATATATCTCCTGCGAAGGATACCCGTTCGGAAGAATCATGATTTCCACTGATCATAAGAACCTTGATGTTTTTCTCAGACAGACTGACCAGAAATCTATCAAGAAGAGAAACTGCCTCTGTAGAAGGGATCGACCTGTCATAGATATCTCCTGCAAGGACAACAGCATCCACCTTCTGCTGCATCGTGATCTCTATGATCTGATCCAGAAAAAAAGCCTGGTCTTCTAATAAAGAAAATTCATTTAAACTTTTTCCAATATGAAGATCTCCTGTATGAAGAAATTTCATTGCGCCTCCTTTAACCACAAAGGAGTTTCTCTAATGAGAAACTCCATGGTATCTTACTTTATATGATTTGATTATTCTACAATTACTGACCAGCCTTTTGGTCCTTCTATTTTACCGAGCTGGATACCTGTGATGGTATCATATAATCTCTGGCTGAGTTCTCCGATTCCACCATCAGCGATCTTCACATCGACATCGCCTTTTCTCAGGTGTCCGACCGGCGATACAACTGCCGCTGTTCCTGTTCCCCAGACTTCTTCAAGTGAGTCATCCTGAGCAGCTTCAAATAATTCATCCGCTGAGATCTTTCTCTCTTCTACTTCTTGTCCCCAAAGCTTGCACAGATCGATACAGCTCTGTCTTGTAACACCCGGAAGTATCGAACCGTTCAATGCAGGTGTGATCACTTTCCCTTTGATCTTAAAGAAAATGTTCATCGCTCCGACTTCTTCAATATATTTTCGTTCTACTCCGTCAAGCCATAATACCTGGGAATAACCAGCATCATGTGCTTTGACCTGTGCCTTCATGCTTGCAACATAGTTCGCACCCGCTTTGGCTTCTCCAAGTCCACCTTTTACTGCTCTGACATACTCTTCTTCGATCCAGATCTTGACGGGATTAAGTCCTTCCGGATAATAAGCGCCTACTGGTGAAAGAATGATAATAAATTTATAAGTATTAGAAGGTCTCACTCCTAAAAATGCATCTGTCGCAATAATAAAAGGTCTGATATAAAGAGAAGTTCCCGGTCTTGTAGGAATCCATGCCTCGTCCACTCTCACGATCTCTTCTAATGCCTGTAAAAAATCATCCGGATCGATCTGTGGAATACAAAGTCTTTCATTTGTGTTATTGGCACGTTCAATATTTTTATCAGGACGGAATAATAAAACTTTCCCTTCTTCATTCTTATAAGCTTTTAACCCTTCGAACATTTCCTGTCCATAGTGGAACACCATGGTGGAAGGCATTAGTTCAAGCGGCTGATACGGAATGATACGTGGATCGATCCATCCCTGTCCTTCTATATAGTCCATAATGAACATGTGATCCGTAAAAATCGTTCCGAATACTAAGGGATCTTCCGGTCCCGGAATTGGTTTTGGATTGTTTGTCTTTTCAAATTTGATGTTTAACATTGTTCCCTCGCTCGCTTTCCTGCTTTTTTATTGTAGTATGAAATAAAATTTTAACATTGTACCTATTATTAACCTTTTATTCTGAAAAGTCAATGCAGGATTCCTATTCCATATCGAACAATTCCAGATTCACGATCTCCATTTTAGAAAATCCCGGAGCTGATGATTCTTTAATTACAATTCCATTTTCTCCAGTTCTTTGATAGGTGACATCCGTAAAGATCCAGACATAAGCACTGTTCTTTGAGGTGAGCGATAAGTCATCTTTTGTCAGGTTGAAAGAATACCTTGTTCCATCTTCAAGAGCGTGGATGTTACTGACTACTTCAGATGTTCTGACTTTTTTAACGCTTGGTTCAATCTTCTTTAAATATACGGTTGATCCATCTATTATTTTTTCTACGATCCCGGTTCCACCTGCATTTACCTGGATGTAGTAGTCCGCATTTATTGTTTTTGTACCATATTTAATATTGGTGTCAACTACATCAAAGTAGATCTCTGCGTTATTTTCCAGGAATGATACTGCTCCATTTCCAGAATCGTACGGAAGATATATCTTATCAATCGTTCCTGCAGCTGCATCAGAATTTTCTTTGTACAATACAGTTGGCGGTGAGATTCCTGCATTGTATGCAGCAACCATCGTGTTAATGAACAGCTTGCGCTCTGTATCATTGTTGACCTGTGAATGTCCGACCCCTGAGTATGTTACATTGCCGCGGTTATAGATATAGTAATTATTTCTGGCATTGTTCAGAGAAGCCTGATAGTAATCATTAGAATCACTGGTACTGCTAAATACATTTGATATTGTATACCAGACTACGATATCATCATTTGTATAAGAATCTCTGCTGTCCGTATCGAGGTTCAGCTGCATATACTGACCATGCGTATTCGCTACTTCAAATGAATCCGGTATCTTAAATGGATACTCTGTGATCTGCCCTTCATTTGTTTTATTTACCATGATTCTGGAACCATTGTAAATATCGTATGACCCAAACGGTAACGATGTAAACGTGTATTTGTTGCTATTCCATACGCCATCCGTATTGTTCCAATAAGCATGTCTTAAAAGCTCAAAGTCTGTATAACCCTGGTTATTTCGATATGTATAATCATATCGGTTCTGATCTGTTAGTTGTTCATTCGTTGTCATTCCCGGTTTCCAGGCTATATCATACTTTGTAGGTAAAAATGTATAATCAATTGTTTTTGCTGTTTTATTTGCATCCGGAATAATATCGAAAAGATTGATATTTGTTCTTGTCATGCTTCCATACCGATCCATTCCCACACTGTCACGGATGAATAAATTGAACCAGTATGGCATGCTCGTACTATAATAATTAAAACTAACTGTATCATGGGTGAACAGAACGCTTCTTCCTTCGCTGATATACTGTCTGATTGCCCATACGCCGGCTTCATCCTGAAGGTTATATCCTTTTTCAATATCAAAGAAATCCCAGAATCCAATGATCAGCATTTGATATTGATTTAAATAACTTGAATACGCATTAATGGAAAACCCAGTTCTCAATGTTTCCTCTCTTACGATATTCATGTATTCGTTCGCACTGACTACATCAATTTCAATATTAAAATCCTTGACCTGGCTGAATAAATTCTGCATTGCAGTACTTTTCAGGTCTAATCTTGTTGATTTATCATCATTTTGTGTTATATTCAGGACCTTAATTGTCTTCTTTGTCGTTGTCGGAATTGGAACCGCTGTGTACCCTGTTAATGACTTTCTGACTTTTGTATTATCATTCTGAACGAACTGTAACTTCCATGGCAGAACACCAACATATCCATTTGGTACAGATCTTAGAACTTTATAATACCTGCCTGCTGTCAGTTCATATTTCCCACTACTATTTGGATAGACCTGTACATAAGTTCCATTTTTCAGCTCATAAATATTCAGGTTACCAATCTCTTCATCAGACGAGTATCTTCCATCAACACTTTTATCGATATACAGATTACAATCATACTTTGTGTCTGACAGGCTGACTGCTGCATCGTTTTTTAACGCAATGTCATATCTGAGCACATAGTTCCCATCTGTTTTAGAGAGGTATTGTGTATTTGTGCCATCAATATTGTAAGGTTCCGGTACATAGGTTGCTGTCAGCGCTAATTTTGACAGATTCAGATATTGCGCCAGTTTACTTAGAGCGCCATTTCCAGTCGTGTCCGCATCCAGCATACTTTCCGTAAATACATTTTCTCCTAACATGGTATGTCCCGCGATCTGATGTTCGAGCACATATTGTGCAATTTTATACATGTAGGAAGCTCGATCAATTTTAGCTGTATTTACTGAATATATCCCATTGTCTACATTATAGAACCCATCTGCAAAAATGATTGGATACCCCGCTGAAACATAATCGACCAAGTCATTATATTTGTCCAGTGTGATATCATTCCCTGACATACGATACTGCTGCACACCTGACTCTCTTGAGGCATCCTCTGGATATAAAAGTCCTTTGAAAAAGGAGTGGCTTGTTTGAAGAAGGTCCCCTACATGATAATAAACCAATCCATTCATACTGGTATCATTAAAAACAGTGTTTTCTGTTTTTGTTTTATAGGTCGAAGATCCTGTAATCTCTGTATTCATGGTCGACGTATCAAGACCCAAATAAATTAAATCATAATTTTCATTTAAATCTTCTATCTTACCAACGAACTCACCAGTGTGTGTTATTGTTAGTTTAATATTGTCAATTTTATCCGTATCATCAAACTGCTTCGCCCACTTTTCTGCAATTATTTTTTTTGTCAGCAATTCCTGTCTCTCAATTGTATTCACTTCCAGTATTGATGTTGTTCCAGTCCTGACTTTTTTTAATTCATCGTCTTCGTAATATGTTTCCAGATCAGAATCTGCATTGCTTGTCTTTTTAGAATTGCAGGGTTCAATCTCAAGTACACTGATCTTTGATTTGATCACGTTTCTCTGATTGCCATAATTAATAATATAACGCATTGCCGCTGCTTTTGAGATATCTGTACTGATCCGCTCTTCCTTCCCTGCGATGGATAAAAAGAAATTCTCATTCTCAATTTCAGATTTTACCTCTGCAAACCCATACTGGACCTGACTGTCAGACATTTTTGTCAAAAAGTCTGTATGAACAAAAGGAATCGCTGCCTGTGTGTCTCCAGAATTAAAATCTGAATCATCATACACATAGACCGACTGATTGACATAACTCGTCCCATAGGTTATGTCAGTAGCTTTCATGGAACCTTTTAGCGTACTCCAGTAGGCAGCATCCGTCCAACTACTATTGATATTGGCAGCTGTCACTGTGGTAAGATTTGATTGCTGAAGTACAACACCAAGTTTTTCAAGGTTGGGGCTCTCACCATCTACTGACATCAAATAAGCCGAGCGGTTAAAAATGACAGGGAGATTGTTTGTTTCCATCAGTTTTTTGATTTCTACGACCTTCTCTTTGCTGATGTCATTCTGATAATTCTCACCTGCAAAATATACCATTGCTACTTTACTCAGATCATACTGATTCAATTCGTCCATTGTGACCGTCTGAACATCCAGAATAAAATCTTTACATTCCTCTGCGTTCAGGTCAAATACATTCTGCTTCAACCATTCATGATTGGTGAATCCGCCCTGATAATAGATCGTGGATGCTGAACTATAAGAGTAATTCGTGATCCAGTTATAACGGGTATAGTCCGTACCATAACTACTATCGTATAGTGCATATTCGGAAAGAGCTTCTGTATCACGAATATAATGTCCTTCTTCATTTTCTTCGTAATGTTCAAAGGGAAGATATCCATATATAGCATCCCCGGTAATTGGAGTAATGCTACTTACCACATAATTACCGGCGTCTGCATTTTCTTCAAGTTCAACAATACGTAATTCATCTGTTGTCTCAGTGTTCAGGTCTGAAACTGTAATATCAGTATCATTTTCACTTTTTATAGTACTTCCATTTAGTTCATTCCTGAATACATAAAAACTTCCATCTGTCGCATTGATATAGCGAATCGTCTCTGTCACTGTATTTTCACTGATTGTTGTACTAATGCTTCCCTCAAGAACTCTGCCGAAATATTCGTAGGTGTAATCAAAGCTCTTTCGATATAATACAGCGCCAACGTTAGAATCAAGAATTGCATTATCCGTTATTTCTCCAACACCTTCACCTGACCAGTTTTCATGGAGAAAATATTTATTCAACGTATGGTATTCTTCACTTTGATTGAACTTTTCTGTATCTGCTGTCGTGGTAAAGGTACGCTCTACCTGCGTTACCTCTGACAATTTGATCTTGTATCTGTCTCCTGAATCTGTATTGTTTTCAAATTCATAATACTTTTCATAGTAGATCGCATTGCCTGACACTGCGTTGCCTGAGACCTGCGAATAGGTCGCCTCGTGAAACAAGGAAACATATTCTCCATCCGGATCTTCTTCAAAGCTACCTTTTAAATCAAACGATCTGGACGCATCCCCTGGTTCCTGATAACTGCCTTCCTGTATATTCAATGGATATTGTGAAGCATCCTCTCCAAATGCTGTTGGAATGGAACATCCTGACACAGTGAACGCATTCATATACTGTGTTCTAAGGTCCTTGTTCGGAATATCATTTAATGCCTTCGCCTGATGGATCGGTTCCTCCCCGCCTACTAAATACCCCATTGCAGCATCGTTTTTCTCAGGAACAACTTCAAGGATAACATAGGGATTGTTCGTTCCATTATTATTAATAATTGTTTCAACGCCCTGCAATGTTTCTTTGGCATATGCCTGCTTCCCTGACTGGACAATAC
>JAQVCQ010000072.1 GCA_028689715.1 Lachnospiraceae bacterium | reverse complement strand
TTCTGCATACTGATCTGTTTCCACTGCGGATGTCCTGACAGATATCGCTCACACTGCATTAGTGACTGTGGATGTGAAAAAACTGTCTGAATATCTTCTTTTCTGGTTCCTGGAATTCCAAGCAGACAATGTTCGATCTCTATAATCTGCTCTCCAATAATATAATTCTCAAATTCAACCAGAAGATCATAAATTTCACTTACGATTCCTGCAGATGAATTCTCAATCGGTAATACAGCAAAATCGGCACTGCCTTCCTCTATTGCCACCATGGCATCCCGAAAAGTATCGACGTGAAAACTTCTGATGCTCTCCCCAAAATACTGATCCATAGCTGCCTGTGAATATGCACCTTCCGCACCCTGAAACACGACTCTTGCAGTGGTAAGATCAAGCTTATCCACACCAATAAATGGCAGCTTCCCAAGTGTACCGGAATCGGTCAGCAACTGGTACTGTAGTTTTCTGCTCATAGACATGATTTGTTCAAATAACTCTTCCACACCATGTTTATTAAAATCATTATGTGTCAGTTCTTTTACTGAACGAAGTTTTGCAGCTTCTCTTTCCTGATCAAATACCTTCTTTCCTGTACTGATCTTATATTCTGCAACTTTTTTTGAAATATCCATTCTCTGCTCATAAAGGCTCACGATATTCTGGTCTATTTCATCTATTTTATTTCTTAAATCCGATAAATCCTGCATTTGAGAATTCCTCCTAATTAGTCTGTCTTTTGTTATCTTAAACTATTCTTTTACCGATATCAAGAATATATCCCAGTTTTTACATTTCATCAGCCCCATACACCTTTTGTATTCTATCAAATATATATCTAATGCAAGTATTGAAATATCTCTTTGCATCCGAGATAAAAAATATTATAATAGAATCGAACAAAAAACTCATCCTCTTCTCTGAAAGAAGGTTTAAATCATGCGTGAACGAAGGACTACGATCCTGTTTCTGATCATTATAGTGCTCATAGTTTCTATAATGTTGTTACTGAATATATATGTAAGCAGAATTCCTAAAAACTCTCCCAGTACAACAGGGAACACAGCTGGTAATCTGAATAATAATGGACTTTTTTGTGAAGACGAAGGTATTGTCTATTTTTCAAATGCCTATGATAACGGATCTCTTTATTCTATGAATGCTGATGAAACAAATATTATAAAAATTGCTGACGTTCAGATCCAATACCTGAATGCAGCCGGAAAATATCTTTATTATTATCAGGCTTCTTCTTCTGCACGCTCTGGTCTTGGTGCTGTCAGAAGTATGTCCGGTGTATACCGGGCTACTAAGAGCGGGGGTAAAATGACCTGTTTTAACAGTGATCCTTCCGGAATTGTATCTCTTGTCGGAAACTACGTTTATTACCAGCATTATGATACAAAAAACGGGATGACATTATATAAACAGAATATTGACCGCTCCGGTGAAACAGAAATAGCAAAGCAGGTCATCAATCCCGCTTCTTCCCAGGATGGAATTATTTACTTTAATGGTGTGGAAAAAGACCACAATCTCTATGCTTTAAATACAGCCGATGACAGCATGACGCTCGTGCTGGAATATAGCCTCTGGAACCCGGTTGTTCAGGGCGATTATATCTATTTTATGGATGTTGGTAACCAGTACAGACTTTGTCGTTATCAGCTTTCTACCGGACAGATTCAGGTTTTGACCGAAGATCGGATCGACTTCTTTAATGTAACGGACTCCCTCATCTATTATCAAGTCAGTTCACCCGTTTCTCCTGCTTTAAAACGAATGAATCTGGATGGAAGCGGTGCTGAAGTCGTGGATGAAGGTATATTTGAAAACATAAATATTACTTCGAACTACGTTTATTATAATGAATTTGATAACCCGGTACCTGTTTTTAAAACACCGGTAAATGGTTCTGTATCTGTTACTACCTTTGATGCAGCTCAAAATGCAGTCCTGTTAAATCAATAACAAAAAGTCCGATTCAATTATGAACCGGACTTTTTGTTATTCTGGACGATCTGCGTTATTTTACCAATAAATGATAATGTACCAAAAGCAACGATCACACTGTCTGTATCTGCAAGCAGTCTGCTCATTTCTACAGCTTCTTCCAGGCTGTCTGCTGCCGTTACATTTCTATGATATTTTTTCACCTCACAAGCAAGGTCATAAGCCGGCATTGCCCTCACATTCTGAGGTGTTGCAACCGTAATGACACAATCTGCCAAATCTATTGTTTCCTTTAAAATTTCAGGATATTCTTTATCTGCAAACACGCCAAAAATATATATTATTTTTTTACCTGAGAAATAATATTGTAATGACTGTGCCAGTCTTTTTGCTCCTGCTTTATTATGTGCCCCATCTACAATGAAATAAGGGTTCTTTGATATGATTTCAAATCTGCCAGGCCAGGCTGCCTGATTCATTCCTTCTCTTACAGCCGAATCTTCAATATGATATCCGGCTTTTCGAAGCGCCGTGATCGTATCAAGCGCAAGAACTGCGTTATCGATCTGATAGATACCTGACATTTGAATTGAAATATTCTGATAAGTCCCATAGCTGAACTTTTGTTTTCCTAGTCCGTATTTCGCTCCAGTGACCAGTTCTGGATTCGACTGGATCAGCGGAACATTTAAAGACAGGCACTTCTTTTCGATCACGTTCATGACTGACTCATCCTGTACTGCTGAAACAGTAATGCAACCTTGTTTTATGATTCCGGCTTTTTTCTCAGAAATTTTCTCCAGGTCTTCACCAAGCCACTCCATATGATCCATACCGATTGGTGTGATGACCGAAATCTTTGTGTTCCTGATTACATTTGTTGCATCAGTACTGCCTCCCATTCCGGTTTCAAGAATTACGATATCACATTTTTTTTCTTTGAAATAAAGAAATGCCGCAGCTGTTTCAATTTCAAAAACGGTCGGAAGCACAAGCCCATCCGCCTCGATCCTATTCATGGCATCCTGTATGCGTGTCATATATTTTGCAATTCGCTGTTTTGAAACAGGAACCTGATCAATTTGAAATTTTTCACAATACGAATAGACTGATGGGGAACTATATCTTCCTGTTCTGTATCCTGCTGCCTGAAGAATGCTTGAGAGATAAGCGAGCACAGAACCTTTCCCATTCGTCCCAGCAATATGAATAAAATCCAGTTCATCCTGTGGATTTCCAAGATAATCAAGCAATATGGTCATACTCTCAAGACCAAGAATACTTCCTCTTTTAGATGCTTCTTCAATAAAATCCATACTTTGTGCGTAATTCAATCTGATTCCTCCTGTCGCGAACTACCTTTTAAAGATCGAACCGGTCTTCTGCCATTTCCTGATCGCAAACAAATATGCTATACCAAGATATCCTCCTGCTGTGATCCATGCCGCTGCATTCGCAAAACAGACTCCTTTAAAACTTAAAAGACTGGCCGCAACGAATGCAAGGACGGCCCTGCTTAAGAGTTCGACGACTCCTCCCATCAGTGGAACAAACGAATAACCACATCCCTGAAATACATTTCTAAAAATAAAAATCAGCCCCAGCGGAACGAAAAATACACTTGTAATTCTGATATAAGTATTCGCATACTGGATGATTTCACCGGCATCACCCGTCACAAAAAGTGTGACCAGATAAGGCATTGCCGCGACCACTACAAATGCAATACAAACGCCATATATGGCAGACATGATGTTTGCGATCCTGACACCTTTTCTGACTCTTTCCACGTCATCCACTCCCGTGTTCTGTGCGCAGTAAGTCGCCATAGTCATCCCAAGTGCCAGAAAAGGCTGTGTAACGAACTGCTCTACCTTTCCTGCTGCCGTATAAGCTGCTACCGCTACAGAGCCCAGCATGTTCAAGGCGCTCTGTACCAAAATCGTACCGATCGCAGTTATTGAGAACTGTAATGCCATCGGAATCCCGATTGAGATCTGGTTTCTGACGCAGTAGTAATCAAGTTTCCAGTCCTCTTTTTTTATATGGATCACTGGAACTTTTTTCATAATATATAACAGACAAAGTATGCCTGATACACCCTGTGATATGACCGTTGCCCATGCGGCACCTGCTACACCCATATTAAATTGAATAATGAAGAACAAATCAAGAAAAACATTCATAACTGCTGCAACGACAAGGAAATATAACGGTACCTTACTGTTACCGACCGCCCTAAGGATACTGGCAAGAAGATTATACAAAATATTACAGACAAGACCAATACAGATGATCGTAATGTATTCTTTTGCATCCTGAAAAATATCAGAAGGTGTGTTCATCAGCTTGAGCAGACCATCCATAAAATATACACTCACTATCGTACCGATAATCGTTACGATTGCGGACAGAACTGCTGCATTTCCAACACTTTTCCTAAGACCAGCCATATCCCCTGACCCAAATCTCTGAGAAGTGAGAATCGTAAATCCAGTCGTCATACCTTGCATGAACCCAATGATCAGAAACATAATAGTCCCTGTTGAGCCAACAGCTGCGAGGGCTTTTACCCCTACATACCTGCCTACAATGATCGTATCCGCCATATTATACAACTGCTGAAAAATGTTTCCTATAATTAAAGGTACCATGAATCTTATAATCAGCTTCAATGGATTTCCTTTTGTCATATCTAATTCCATGTACTGCTCTCCACGCTTTCTTTTGTTTCACTTGAATTATTTTATCAAATTCCAAACATTATTTTAACATAACATGTTAAAAATACAAGTGTCCCAATCATTTAAACAGTAGAGTTTTCAATTATTTATATCATAGATAAATAAAAAAGGCATGACATAATGTCATACCTTATCACTTTTTACTGATCAATCAATTCTTCTGATCCGTCAGCACTGATATCAAGCGTATTCAGAGTCCGTCTCTTTCTTCTGGCTTCTTCAGATGCCTGGAGAATAAAATCCTTTACGACCTTTGAGTTCTTAATATGAGTAAGCTGTAATGTCGGATTGGTAGAATCTCCTGTGAAACATTCAATCGTACCAAGTCCCATGATTCTTTCTAAAAATGAAAGTTTTAATCTGACATCCTGTACTTTGTACATATAACAGTCGTTTTCTTCCTTATTTAAAAAGCCGGAGTCAATCGTGATCATATCATCTTTTATGGTATATCTTGTAAAAGTCCATGGCAGACCAAATAACAGAATCCTCTTTTTTTCTATGAACTGCATATTGCTTCCTCCTATGATATGAGTTAAAAAACAATCTCTTTATCTGCTAATTATATAAGATATTGGTAAAAAGTGCAAATATTTAAAATGTACATTTTTTCATTGTAAACAGATAAAAGCTGTGCTATCATATCAAGAAATAAACCTGATTCATTAGTGGGGTATCAAAATGAGATCCATTTATTCAGATCAAGTATTTTCATATCATTCAGACCGCGAAGCATGGAATGCTTCGTTATTCTACATTTCAGGTTTTTATTATTTTAATTTTAATTGATCGAAGAGATGAAACTCTTCGATTTTTTTCGGGCTTTTTTCAAACACCTGATCAAACGAAAGGAGAAAACGAATGCGGCATCTTATGAGTCCACTCGATTTTACGACCAGTGAATTAGATAAATTATTTGATCTGGCATCAGAAATCGAAAAAAATCCAAAAAAATTTAGCAACACATGTAACGGCAAAATACTTGCGACCTGTTTTTATGAGCCAAGTACAAGAACACGTCTGAGTTTCGAATCTGCAATGTATCATCTTGGAGGTAATGTACTGGGTTTTTCAGATGCTGCCTCCTCTTCTGCATCAAAAGGCGAAAGTGTTTCAGATACGATTCGCATGATTTCATGTTATGCTGATATTTGTGCAATCAGACACCCAAAGGAGGGTGCTCCCGTGGTCGCATCCAACAAGTCCTCTATTCCGGTCATCAATGCAGGGGATGGTGGACATCAGCATCCGACCCAGACGCTGACAGATCTGTTAACAATCCGCAGTATGAAAGGTCGTCTGGAAAACTTCACGATCGGGTTATGTGGAGATCTGAAATTTGGCAGAACTGTCCACTCTCTGATCAATGCTCTGATCAGATATCCCGGTATCCAGTTTATTTTTATCTCGCCTGAAGAATTAAAAATACCTGATTATATCCGTGAAGATGTGCTTGATAAGAACAAGATCTCTTATAAAGAATTTGTAAGGCTTGAAGACTGTATGGAAGATTTGGATCTGCTTTACATGACACGTGTGCAACGTGAACGTTTCTTTAATGAGGAAGAATATATTCGTCTGAAAGATTTTTATATTCTGGATAAGAACAAAATGGCGCTGGCAAAAGAAGATATGCTGGTTCTACATCCTCTTCCACGCGTAAATGAAATCTCTGTGGAAGTTGACGATGATCCCAGAGCCGTTTACTTTAAGCAGGTTCAATATGGTGTCTATGTCAGAATGGCACTGATTCTGACACTATTGGAACTTATTTAAGAAAGGTAAGGTGTTGCTATGTTGAACGTAGGTAAAATCGAGCAGGGTTTTGTACTCGATCATATCAAAGCTGGAAAAAGTCTGTCTATCTACGAATATCTGCAGCTAGATCAGCTTGATTGTACAGTTGCTATTATAAAAAATGCAAAAAGTAATAAAATGGGAAAAAAGGACATCCTGAAAGTTGAATGCGATCCTTCGCTCATCAATCTGGATATCCTTGGTTTTATCGACCATACAATTACTGTTAATGTGATCAAAGATGGTGAAATTCAGGAAAAAAAAGAACTGATTCTACCTAAAGAGGTAAAAAACGTAATCAAATGTAAGAACCCAAGATGCATCACCTCTATTGAACAGGAACTTCCCCATATCTTCAAACTGACGGACGACAAAAAAGAAGTCTATCGTTGCAAATACTGCGAAGAAAAATACGAGAAATTTTATTAAATATCTGACCGCTCACAAAGATCTTATCATGGTCCTATTTAGTCAGATCAAGGTTGATCCGCCCATCCTTGATCTCGACTATCCGGTCTGCTTTTTCAGCGATCCTTCTGTCATGAGTAATAATGATGAATGTCGTTCCCAATTTTTGATTGATGTCACGCATTAATTCATAAATATTTTCTGTCGAGTCAGAATCAAGATTACCTGTTGGCTCATCCGCAAGAATCAGAGACGGATTATTAATGAGTGCCCTTGCAATCGCTGTTCTCTGCTGTTGTCCTCCGGACATCTTGGAGGATGGATTGTTTCTGACCTGGGATAGTCCTACAAGTTCCATATATTCCTCAGCCTTACTCCTCACTTCTTTTGTGACTTTCTGGTTTCGAATCCTATATGGCATTAATACATTTTCTATTGCTGTAAATTCCGGGAGCAGATAGTGGAATTGAAATACAAATCCAATTAAAATATTCCGAATATCTGCTAATTCATTATCCGTCATCTCATTTACATTCACGCCTTTTATTAACACATCCCCCGTTGTAGGTCTGTCAAGTGTTCCCATAATGTTCAGTAGTGTGCTTTTTCCACTTCCGGACTGTCCTATGATCGAGTTAAAACTTCCCGCCTCAAAGTTCAGACTGATATCATACAGCACCTGCGTCTGAATCTGAGTCCCATATATTTTATTTACATTTTTTAACTCCATAATTGTTCCCATAATAACCTCCTGCTAATTATTTCGGATGATATCGATCGGATTGAGTCTGGAGGATCGGACTGCCGGTATCAATGCTGCCGCTACTGAAGATGCAACAGCAATCAATCCTGATAAAAGGATGAACTCATTTGAAATATATAATGCAACAACAGGCGTCCCGTCTGCGTTGACCGCAAACTTAGTAAATGAGTATGCCAGACCAAGTCCCAGTGCAATTCCCATGATCGCTCCAAATATTCCAAGCAACAACCCTTCTGAAATAAAAATGAAGCTGGCTGATTTATTTCTGATACCCATGGCCTTCAGGATGCCGATCTGCCTTGATTTCTGAATGACAGTAATCGCCAGAACACTGGCTATTCCCAGAACTACTGAGATCAGAACAAAGACCTGTATCATAATACTTGAAATACTCTGTCCCTGAAGTCCGCTTAAAAGCTGTTCATTCTGTCCCTTCCAATCTTCAGTTTTGAATTTTCTTCCAATGATTCCGGCAAGTTTTTTTGAAACCTCATCTGCCTCAAACACATGATCTTCCTGTAACTGAATCTCAATGGAAGTAAGTGTTCTGTCAAGACCAAACAGATTTTCCGACACTTTTAAAGTTGTAATGACCCAGGTCTTGTTGACGCTCGCGACTTTTAAATCAAAAAACCCGGTGATCATGAACTCATCCACATTTCCACTATTGGTCAGTAACGTGATCATATCACCCTTTTTTAAATGGAACTCATCACGCAGACCTACCCCGACCATAACTTCGTCCGGGTCATCCGGAAATTCTCCTTCTACCATTCTCTGACTGAAATCATAAATCTTATCAGCTTTTTTTAAATCAAATCCTCTGACAAGTACTGATTTAGACTCATCGTCTAATTCAAAAAAAGCCGGATAATCTGCCGCAAAAGAAATGCTTTCTATTCTTTCATCTGCACCCAGAATTTTTTTATACAATACATCATAATCCTCGATTTCTTCCTCATCCTCACCTGGAAGGATCGTAATATGTGCAGAATCGCCAATCGTCTTTTCTATCAGACTTTTCTGCAATCCCTGAATTAAAGAGCCAATAAAGATCTGAACAGATACACCGATCGCGATTCCCATAATGATCAAAATTGTCTGCCCGACATTTGATTTTAAAAAACGTACCGCAATATGAAAACCAAGCCTCATTCTGTCACCCCACTTCTGACAACACGTTCTATATCTGCAAAAGACTCGACATAATCATCCGCACCAATTTTTATTGCTGTTTGTCTGTTTCTTTGAAAAGCACATCCACCCACAATGATAGTGCATGGTTGTGTAACCACACTTCTGATCTCTTCTATCATTCTCTTTGCTGCGACCAGATTATAGTAGTCACTGACACTGATTGCGATCAGATCAGGATGAATCATGGTAATCGCATGATGAAAATCATGATACGGTGTATTGCTTCCAACAAATACTGTATCACATCCGCATAAAGTAAAAAAATCAGCTGCCATTCTTGCACCGATATCATGATATTCTTCCGGCGGACATAAAACGACTGCTGTTTTCTCAATCTTCAAATCGCGCATTTTGCGCTCCTCCATTACAAATGGATAAGCACATTCCACAATTGTTCGTATGATTCCTGACTTGATATGTTCTTTCCAGATACAGATTCTCTCATCTTCATGTTCACACATGATATGATTGAGGCTCGGTGCCAGAATCAACTCGTATAAAGAGACAATATCTATTTTTTTATCATGAAGAAGTTTTAATACGTACGATACTGCCTGTTCTTTATTTTCATTGTTGAAGTACTTCTGAAATTCTAATGCTCTTTCATCCATCGGCAATTCCTCCGTATCAGATCTTAAAAACAGAATATGAAATGATCAGTTCATTTATACCTATAAAAAAATTGCGTACTATTCAATTAAATAAATTGTACGCAATTAATTTCAATTTGTCAAGAAGGTTTCCCTAAATTTAATTTCCACACTCAACACTGATCTTATTAAAAATATTCATGATCTCTTCCGTTTCAAGGATCGATTTCTGTTCTTCTTTTTTATCCAGAATAATATTTCCTTCGTGCATCATCAGAATTCTGTTGCCATATTCAACCGCATATCTGAGGTTATGCGTTACCATTAGCGTTGTAAGAGACTTTTCTTTTACGATCTGGTCTGTAAGATGCATAATGATCTCAGCTGTTTTAGGATCAAGTGCTGCTGTATGTTCATCAAGAATTAACATATCAATTGGAGTCATGGTCGACATCAGAAGTGAAAGTGCCTGCCTCTGCCCACCTGATAATGCACCGACTTTTGTTTCCATTTTATCTTCAAGCCCCAGATTTAATGGTCGAAGCATTTCTCTATACGCTTCCATTTTCTGGCGGTTCGTTCCACGTCCCAAGTTAAATGGTTTCCCTTTATTATCAGCGATCGACATGTTCTCGAGAATGTTCATATCCGGACATGTTCCTTTGGATGGGTCTTGAAATACACGCCCTATTTTTTTATGTCTGATATAATCTTTCATGCCTGTAATATCATTTCCGTTGACTGCGATCGTTCCGCTGTCAATTTCAATGCTTCCACAAATAATATTGAGCATGGATGTTTTACCAGAACCATTGCTCCCAACTACCGATACAAATTCACCTGTTTCAACTTTAAGATCAAAATCCCGAAACAGACAGATTTCATTTACAGTACCAGGATTATAATTTTTACAGATTTTCTTTAACTCTATCATGCCATCTTCACCTTCTTCTTTTTATCGCTTCCGATCACAAGGATCAGTAGGAATAAAACTGCTGTAATCATTTTAAGGTAACTGGAAGGAAGACCCATGCGGACAGCCAGTGCCACACATGCTTTATAGATCAGTGCTCCCGCTACAACACTTGTTGTTACCTTTAAAAATGTTACTTTCTTTAAAAGACTGGTTCCGATAATGACACTTGCAAGACCAATGACAGCTGTTCCTGTACCTATTGAAATATCAAAAAATCTTTGCTGCTGTGCAAATATACAGCCACTCAGTGCCACCATGCCATTGGCAATAGAAAGTCCGATTATTTTTACAAATCCTTTATCTTTTCCAAGCGAAGTTACCAACGTTTCGTTGTCACCTACGGCTCTTAATAAATAACCTGATTTTGTAGCCAGATAAGCATCCAGTATTATTTTGGCAACAATTGCGATCGTTGCAACAACAATCACTGTCTGATACTCTTTCAACCAGACGGGAATCACTGCATCAAAAAAAACATTATCAAAAATTGTCTGCATATTATAAATAGGAAGATTAGCCCTTCCCGCAATTGCAAGATTCAGAGAATATAATGCTGTCATCATAATGATTCCCGAAAGAAGATCCCTGACTTTAAACTTTACATGAATTAAACCCGTAATCATTCCGATTACTGCACCCGCTAAAAAACAGATTGGCAGTGTGATTGCCGGAAGAACTCCTTTTGATATCATAACAGCCGTTATGGCAGCTCCCATTGGAAAGCTGCCATCTACGGTCATATCTGGAAAATCAAGTATTTTATAAGTAATATACATTCCTAACGCCATAATGGAATAAATAAACCCCTGTTCAAGTACACTTAATACTAAAGTCAAACCCTTGTCCTCCCGGTAATTCATTCCATATGTTCATTCTGCTACCAGAACCCTGGAATGATTATTCTACTAC